>JACQGI010000010.1 GCA_016199625.1 Acidobacteriota bacterium
CGTGCCCCTCTTCAAGGGGACGGCGGCCGAGATCACGACCCAGTACGACATGAAGGGGGTCGAGCGGATCGGCCTCCTGAAGATGGACTTCCTCGGCCTCCGCACACTCACCCTGATCGACAACTGCGTGAAGATGGTCGAGGCGCAGCTCGGGACGCAGGTGGACCCCGACGGCCTCCCCGTGGACGACGCCAAGACGTACGAGCTGTTCACGGCGGGGCGCACGAGCGGCCTCTTCCAGTTCGAGTCGGACGGCATGCGGGACATCCTCCGGCGTTTCAAGCCCGACCGCCTCGAGCACTTGACCGCCCTGAACGCCCTCTACCGCCCCGGTCCGATGCAGATGATCGACGACTTCATCAGGCGTCGGCACGGGCAGACCCGGCTCGTCTACGACCATCCCTCCCTGGAGCCGATCCTCTCGGGAACGTACGGGGTCATGGTCTACCAGGAGCAGGTGATGCAGATCGCCTCGGCCCTCGCGGGGTACAGCCTCGGCGAGGCCGACATCCTGCGCAAGGCCATGGGGAAGAAGAAGGCCGACGTGATGTCGGCACAGATGGAGAAGTTCCTCAAGGGCTGCGCCACACGCGGGATCCCGGAGCGGAAGGCCAGGAAGATCTGGGAGCAGATGGAGCAGTTCGCGGGGTACGGCTTCAACAAGTCGCACTCCGCAGCGTACGCCTGGCTCGCATACCAGACGGCGTACCTGAAGGCGAACTACCCGGCCTACTTCATGGCGGCCCTCCTGACCTCAGAGCGCGCCAACACCGAGAAGATGGTCCAGTACATCGGCGAGTGCCGGGAGATGGGCATCCGCGTCCTCCCGCCCGACGTGAACCAGTCGGACATGTATTTCACCGTGGTGCCACGGCCTGCGAGCGCAGCGGGATTCACTCCCGCGGAGCGAGGGGGGGGGCTGGGGCGATGGGCTGCGACGCAGGACCCCCCAGCTCGACCGGAGGACATCCGCTTCGGCCTGGCGGCCATCAAGAACGTCGGAGAAGGGGCCGTCGAGGCGGTGCTGGCCGCCCGGCGGGAGGCAGCGGCCTTCCGCTCGATCTTCGACCTCTGCGAGCGCGTGGACATGAAGGCCGTCAACAAGAGGGTCGTGGAGAGCTTCGTCAAGAGCGGCTCCTTCGACTCCCTGGACGGCCGGCGTGCGGCGCTCTACGCGTCGATCGACCGGGCCATGGAGGCGGGACAGAAGCACCAGCGGGACCGCGAGCAGGGGCAAGTCAGCCTTTTCGGGGCCCTCGGCGGCGGTCAGGAGGACGCCGGCCCGGTGGCCGAGCACGTCCCCGACGTTCCTGACTGGGGCGAAGGCGAGCGGCTGGCGCACGAGAAGGAAACGCTGGGCTTCTTCATCACGGGCCATCCCCTCGAGCGATTCGAGGAGGAGCTCTCCCAGTGGGCCACGGCGACCACGGGAGACCTGGAGGCGCTCACCGAGGCCAAAGAGGTGAGCGTCGGCGGGATCATCGCGGGGCTCCGGCTCATCAAGACCAAGAAGGGGGACCGGATGGCCTCGTTCCTCCTGGAGGATCTGCAGGGCAGCGTCGACGCGCTGGTCTTCCCCGAGACGTACAGGAGGGTGGCGGGGCGGCTCGCCGAGGACGAGATCGTGCTCGTGAAGGGCAAGGCCGAGTCCCAGGAGGAAGGCAGAGCCCGCCTCCTGGTCTCGGAGGTGTTGCCCCTCGAGCAGGCGAAGCTCGCCGAGGCCCGGTACGTGACCGTGCGGGTGCCCATCGCCTCCTGGAACCGGTCTCTGGGGGAGAAGCTCCGCGATATACTCGACGCGCACCGGGGCGAGTGCCCCGTCACCCTCGAGATCGTCCGGCCCGGCGCGTTCGCGGTTTCCGTCGCGCCGAGTGCCGCCTTCCGTGTCCGGCCCGACCCGGTGCTGAGGGACGAGATCGAGTCGCTGCTGGGCCCGGGGACCCTGGTGCTCGCCCGCACCAACGGCCAGCCCCGGGACTGAGGAGGAAGATCGTACGATGGCGGCCGATGCGGATTTCGAGGCGCCCCTCGTCGAGCTGCAGAGGAAGATCGACGCGCTGGCGGCGTTCCCCGGGGACCCGGCCAAGGAGAAGGAGTCGCACCGTCTCCGCAGGGAGCTCGACCAGAAGCGGCGCGAGGTCTTCGCCAAACTGACGCCCTGGCAGAAGACCCTGGTGGCCCGGCACCCCAATCGGCCCTACACCCTCGACTACGTCCAGGCGCTCTTCACCGACTTCACCGAGGTCCACGGGGACCGGCGCTTCGGCGACGATCCGGCCATCGTCTGCGGCTTCGGCTACTACAAGGAGCGCCCCGTGGCCGTCGTCGGCCACCAGAAGGGCCGCGACACGAAGCAGAAGATCTACCGGAACTTCGGGATGCCGAAGCCCGAGGGGTATCGGAAGGCGCTCCGGGTGATGCGGATGGCCGAGAAGTTCGGTCGTCCCGTGGTGTGCCTCGTGGACACTCCTGGGGCGTACCCGGGCGTGGACGCCGAAGAGCGCGGCCAGGCCGAGGCCATCGCGTACAACCTTCGGGAGATGGCGCGGCTCCGGACGCCCGTCGTCGTCTTCGTCACGGGCGAGGGGGGGAGCGGGGGCGCCCTCGCCGTGGCCGTCGGCGACCGGGTGAACATGCTCGAGCACGCGGTGTACTCGGTCATCTCCCCCGAGGGTTGCGCGTCGATCCTCTGGCGCGACTCCGGACGGGCCGAAGAGGCCGCGACGGCCATGAAGATCACGGCCCCCGACCTCAAGGCCTTCGGCGTCGTGGACGAGATCGTCCCGGAGCCCGCCGGGGGGGCCCACGTGGACCACGAAGCGCAGTTCAAGAACCTCGACGCGATCCTCGACGTCCAGCTGCGCGAGCTGTCGGCGCTCTCCGGGGAGGCCCTGACCGAGGCCCGCTACAGGAAGTTCCGGGACATGGGCCGCCTGGGCCGCGAGTTCGTCGAGGCCGCCGAGTAGCCGAGCGCCATGGACCCTGCCGCCCCGTACCGGTTCCGCACCGTCGGGATCGTGGGGGCGGGCACCATGGGACAGGGCATCGCCATCACCTGCGCCGCAGCCGGCCTGGACGTGCTGATGCGCGAGAAGTCGGCCGAGCAGGCGGCGCGCTCCCTCGAGGAGATCGCCGAGACCCTGGACCGCGACATCGCCAAGTGGCGGCGGACCGAGTCGGAGAAGAGAGCGATCCTCGCAAGGGTCGATTGGGTGGAGGCCACGGCGGCCCTCGAGGCGACGGAGATCGTCATCGAGGCCGTGTCGGAGGACCTCGAGCTCAAGACCGCGATCTTCCAGGAGCTGGACCGCGTCTGTTCCCCCGACGACCTCCTGGCCACCAATACCTCGGCCCTGTCGGTGACCGAGATCGCGGCGCGGACGGCGCGGCCCGAGCGGGTCATCGGCCTCCATTTCCTCCATCCCGTGCCCAAGGTGCCCCTGGTCGAGGTCGTACGGGGGCTGAAGACCACCGACGAGACGTACCGTCGGGCCATGGAGTTCGTCCGGATCCTGGGGAAGACCGGCATCGAGGTGTTCGAGTACCCCGGGTACGTCACCACGCGCGTGATGCTGCCGTTCCTCAACGAGGCGATGCACGTGGTCATGGAGGGCGTCGCGTCGGCCGAAGCCGTGGACACCTCGATGAAGCTGGGCTACGGGCTGCCCGTGGGGCCCCTGGCCCTCGCCGACCGGATGGGGCTCGACGAGGTCATGCGCTGGATGCAGCACCTCTTCGACGAGCTGGGCGACGTGAAATACCGCCCCTGCCCGCTCCTGCGGAAGATGATCCGGGCCGGGCACCTCGGCGTGAAGTCCGGCCGCGGCTTCTTCGAGTACGACGACGACGGCAACGTCAAGGCGAAGGGGTGAACCGGGAGCGGCGCAGGAGGATGGCGTGAAGCTCCTTCCTGTGGATCCCGAGAGGCTCCGCGAGCAGTTTCCGCACCTGACTGCCGACGACCTCGAGGCCTACGTCGCGGTCACGCGCAAGGTGCTCGCCGACCCGGGGGCGAAGGGACGGGTGATGCGGGGGATCATGGAGGCGGCGACGGCCGGGCGGGACAAGGAGGCGGCGGGGGACTCGCCCTCCCCGGACGAGGCACTCGCCCTGCGCTACCTCCGGGCCGTGGAGAAGATGCAGGCCCCGGTGGCCCGCCGACGAGGCTGAGGGGAGCCAGGAATGAACGGGGACGAGCATCGCCGCCGCCTGAAGCGCCTCAAGGAGGAGCTGGGCAAGGTCATCCTGGGGAAGGACGAGGTCCTCGACCACCTGATCGTAGCCCTGCTCTCCGGGGGTCACGTGCTCATGGAGGACGTGCCAGGGGTGGGGAAGACCACCCTCGCGAAGGCCCTCGCCCGCTGCTTCGCCGGCGATTTCAAGCGGGTGCAGTTCACCCCCGACCTGCTGCCGACCGACATCCTCGGCTCCTCTGTCTATAGCCCTCGGGATGGCAGCTTCACCTTCAAGGAAGGGCCCGTCTTCACCAACATCCTCCTGGCCGACGAGATCAACCGCGCGTCTCCCCGGACGCAGTCGGCCCTCCTCGAGGCGATGAGCGAGCGGCAGTCCTCCATCGAGGGGCACACGTACCCGCTGCCGACCCCGTTCCTCGTCATCGCGACGCAGAACCCCATCGAGTTCCACGGCACGTACCCGCTCCCCGAGGCGCAGCTCGACCGCTTCGGCCTCAAGATCAACCTGGGTTACCCCGGGCCGGAACGGGAGGTGGACGTGCTCTACAGCCAGTTCCACCACCACCCCCTCGACGACGTGGCGCCGGTGCTCGACGGACCGGCGATCCTCGCCCTGCAGGCGGCTGTGCGCGCGGTGAAGGTCGAACGGGTGTTGGGACGGTACCTGGTGGAGCTGGCCGACGCGACCCGACGTCACGCCTCGGTGAAGATGGGATGCTCCCCCCGGGGGACGCTGTTGCTGTTCCGGGTCGCGCAGGCTCGTGCCTACTTCGAGGGGCGGGACTACGCCGTCCCCGAGGACGTGAAGCGCCAGGCCGTGGCCGTCCTGGCCCACCGGATCGCCCTCGACACCAAGGCGAAGTACTCGGGGATCCGGAAGGAGGACGTGGTCCAGGAGGTCCTCGACCGGGTTCCCGTTCCGGCCTAGCGTGGCGCGCTCGCTGCGTCAGCGTCGGGTCGTGGGCCCGATCCTCCGGCTCTACGAGGAGTGGCTGACGGCGCGGGGCCGTTACCTCCTCTGGACCACGGCCGCCCTCGGCCTCGTCGGCGCCGACACGCGCCGGACCCGGGTCTTCGTCCTGTTCGCCGGCGGCGCGGCGCTGCTCGCGGCGGCCGCCCTCGTCGCGCTCCTGCGCCGCCCGCGGGTGAGGCTCGAAGGCGCGCTCCCCGAGCGCGCGACCGCCACGGTCCCGGTCGCCGTGCAGGTGCGTGCGTCGGGGACCAACGGGGGCGGCGCGGCCGACCTGCGCCTCTCCTTTCCGCGGCCGCTGCGCTGGGCCACCAGCGTGACGGTCTCGCCCCGCGAGGTCCTCCTCGACGTGCCGGAGGGCGGCTCCGCGGCGGCCGCGGCCGAGCTGTGCGCGTCGCGCCGGGGACGCTACGTCCTGCCCGGCCCGACGTTGCGCGCCACCGATCCCCTGGGTCTCGTCGCGGGCCGCGGGCCCGCGCTCCCCGACCGGACCCTGCTCGTGTACCCCCGGTTCTTCGGCCTCGAGGAGCTCACCATCCCTCTGGGGCGCCGGTACCAGCCGGGCGGCATCCCGCTGTCTTCGAGCACGGGCGACGCCATCGAGTTCGTCGGAACGCGGGAGTACCGGGAGGGCGACCCCGTTCGCAACATCCACTTCCGCTCCTGGGCCCGCCGGGGCGAGCCGGTGGTCAAGGAGTACCAGGAGGAGTACTTCTGCCGCATCGCCGTGGTCCTCGATACGTTCCTGCCGGCGGAGAGCGGGCCCGCCGACGTGGGCGCCTTCGAGGCGGCGATCTCCGTCCTGGCCTCGGTGGCCGACCACTTCAGTCGCAGCGAGTACGTCGTGGACATCCTGGCCGCGGGGCCGGACGTCTACGAGGTGAGCGCCGGGCGCAGCCTCGCCTACCTCGAGAACATCCTCGACGTCCTGGCGTGCCTCGAGCCCTGCCACGACCCCCCCTTCGCGACGATCGGTCCCACGCTGTTCGAGCGCCTCGCCCAGATCACGAGCGTCGTCGCCGTGCTGCAGGACTGGGATCCACCGCGGAGGGAGTTCCTCCGGCGCGTGCGCGTCCAGGGGGCCGCCGTGCGCGCGGTCATCGTCCGCGACGGCGCGACGACTCTTCCCTGGCAGGCCGAGGCCGAGGAGATCGGCGAGGTGAGCGTCATGACCCCCGGCGACGTCGAGCGCGCCCTCGCCGCGGGCCCGGTTCCCGGCTCCTCGAGGCCGCGGGGTAAGATACCGGGGTGAAGGTCCTCGTCCTGAACTGCGGCAGCTCTTCCGTCAAGTTCCAGCTCGTCGAGACCGACGAGGCCCTCGCTGCCGCGGGGAAGGACCATGCCCTGGCCAAGGGGCTCGTTGAGAACATCGGCGGCGCCGCGATGCTCCGGTACGAGGCCGAGGGCAAGCGGCCCGTGCGAGAGACCGAGGAGATCCTCGAGCACAAGATCGCCGTGGAGCGCGCCCTGGGCCTGCTCACACGAGGGGACGTCGGCGTGCTTCGCGATCGCGGCGAGATCGAAGCCGTGGGGCACCGGGTCGTCCACGGGGGCGAGCGCTTCAAGACGTCCGTCCGCATCGACGACGAGGTCCTCGATGGGATCGAGGACTGCTTCGAGCTCGCGCCGCTCCACAACCCGCCCAACGTCAAAGGCTATCGTGCGGCACGGGACCTGCTCGGCGCGGCGCCCCACGTGGCCGTCTTCGACACCTCGTTCCACCAGACCATGCCGCCGGAGGCCTTCCTGTACGGCCTGCCGTACGTGCTCTACCAGCGGCACGGGATCCGGCGCTACGGCTTCCACGGCACGTCGCACCGCTTCGTCTCGCAGCGCCTCGCGCACCTGCTGGGCCGGACGCCGGACGACCCCGGGCTGCGCCTCGTCACCTGTCACCTGGGCAACGGCTGCTCGGTGGCGGCGATTCGCGGCGGCCGCTCACAGGACACGTCCATGGGCTTCACGCCCCTCGAGGGGCTGGTCATGGGCACCCGCAGCGGCGACCTCGACCCGGCCATCGTCCTGCACGTGATGGGCAAGGAGGAGCTGGGAGTCGGGGAGGCGAACGCGCTGCTCAACAAGCACAGCGGGCTCCTGGGCCTGTCGGGGGTCAGCAACGACATGCGCACGCTGCTGGCCGCCGACGCCGAGGGCAACGAGCGCGCGCGTGCCGCCGTGGACGTCTTCTGCTACCGGCTCCGGAAGTACCTCGCGGCCTACGTGGGCGTCCTGGGCGGCGCGGACGCCGTGGCCTTCGCCGGCGGGATCGGCGAGAACGCCCCCGCCGTGCGTGCCCGCAGCGTGCGCGGCCTCGACGCCGTGGGAATCGCCGTGGACCCGAAACGGAACGAGTCCGCCCGCGGCACGGAAGGCGAGATCTCCCCGGAGGGAGCGTCCGCGCGCGTCTTCGTGGTGCCCACGAACGAGGAGCTGCTCATCGCCCGGGACACGTACCGGATCGTGGCGGGGCTGCCGCCGGCATGATGCCGCGGACGCTCCGCATGGTGCGGCGGGGCCTTCTGGGCCTCGTGATCGCGGTGTCTGCCCTCGTGGCGTGGACCCTGAGACGCCCTCCTGCGGAGCCCGGCTCCACGGCTCCGACGACGGTCTCACCCGCGCCGGGGAGCGTCCGTCTCGGCGGCTTCGTCATCCGGCAGCTCAAGGAAGGGCGCGAGAGCTTCGTCCTCCAGGCCGAGACCATGGCCGGCCAGGAGCAGCAGGAGGTGCGGCTCAGCGGCGTGTCGATGACGTTCCACTACGTGTCCCGGGGCACCGAGGGCGAAGCCACCGTCACCTCCAGGGAGTGCCTCTACACGGCACCGCAGCAGAAGGCCGCGTTCCGTGGAGACGTGCGGGTACGGACGAGGGACGGTGGCGAGCTCGAGACGGATTCGCTCGTCTATCGCGGCGACCGCGGTTTCGCCCGGACCGAGGCGCCGCTGCGCTTCCGACGGAAGGACGTCTCTGGAAGCGCCGTGGGGGCGCTGCACGCCGCCGACGAGGGGCGGGTGGAGCTCCTCTCCGACGTGGTCCTCCGCGTCGAGGACCAGAAGGCCCCCGCCCTGGAGATCCACAGCGACCGGGCGGTCCTCGAGCGCGAGGAAGGCCTCCTCCGATTCCAGGGCAGCGTCGAGGCCCGCCAGGGGGAGGACGTCCTGACCGCGAAGGAGCTTTCCCTGGCCTTCTCCACCGAAGACGAGTCCCTCCTGGGGTTCCTCGCGACCGGCGACACCGAGCTGCGCACGGGCGAAGGCCGCCTGCTCCCCGGAGCCACCGTGACGGGACAGGGAAGGGGGCCGCGCATCCTCAAGGCCCAGAGACTCGACGTCACCTTCCGGCCGGACCGCACCGTGAAGGTGGCGATGGCGGGCCCCGACGCCGAGCTGGTCCTGATGCCGGGACCGGGCGAGCCGCGAGAGAGGCGCCGCCTCGCGGCCAGGTTCCTGACGTTCCGCTTCGACGACCTGGGCCGGCTGGCGGAGGTGGAGGGCCTGCGCGACAGCGTCCTCATCAGCGAGCCCCTTCCGCCACCCGGGGGCTTCGGCCGTCGTCTGACGTGCAAGAGCTTCACGGCGGTCCTCGAGCCGGAGACGGGCCAGGTCAAGACGGTGGATTTCCGCCGTGACGTGGAGATCACCCAGGGGACGCGCAAGGCCGCGGCCGACAGCGCCTGGTACCAGGCGGAGCGCAACCGCTTGACGCTGGAGAAAGGGCCTCGGATCACCGACAGCGCCGACGGCAGCCGCCTCGTCGCCCGGGTGATCCACATGGCGACCGACAGCGGCGACGTCACGGCCCAGTTCGAGGTCCAGCACGAGCTGGGGCGCTCGTCGTCGCGGAAGCCGGCGTTTCTGGGGACCGACGACGCGCCGGCGGTGGTGGCTGCGGGCCTGTTCGAGTTCGAGGCCGCCTCGCGAACCACGCGATATCGGGACGGCGCCATCCTGCGCGCCGGAAAGGACGAGGTGCGGGCGCCACTGATCCGCCTCCTCGAGGAGAACGGACGTCGGCGGTTCGCGGCTCTCGATGGGGTCGTGTCGGTGTTCCATCCCCGCGAGGTGACGAAGGGGAAGCGCTCGCCCGCGCCCGTGGAGGCGAGGGCGAAGCAGATGATCCACGAGGAGGCGGCCGACACCGTCGTCTACACCGGCGACGTGGTCATCCGCCAGGGCGACATCGAGTCGAAGAGCCCCGAGGCGACGCTCTACCTGAAGGACGACGGCAAGTCGATCGAGAAGGTGGTCGCCGGGGAGCCCGTGGAGATCCACCAGGGCCCGAAGAGCGCCTCGGGGAGCCGCGCCACCTACACCCTCGGCGACGAGACCCTCGTCGTGGTGGGGGACAGGGTGGTGCTCAAGGATCCCGTCCAGGGGGAGATCCGCGGGCGCTCTTTGACATTCAGGGTGGGCGACGATAGCTTCCTCGTCGACGGCCGCGAGGAGGGCCGCACCGAGATGATCCTGCAGAAGGAGCCTCCGCGACCGTGACTCCCGCATGACGGCCCTTCGGGCCGCGTCCCTCACCAAGTCCTATGGCCGCCGGATCGTCGTCCAGAGCGTGGACCTGGAGATCCACGAGGGCGAGGTCGTGGGCCTTCTGGGCCCGAACGGAGCGGGCAAGACCACGACCTTCTACATGGTGGTGGGCCTCGCGCGCCCCGACAGCGGTCAGGTGTTCCTCGGCGAGGAGGACATCACGCTGCTGCCCATGTATCGTCGCGCGCGTTCGGGAATCGGCTACCTGCCCCAGGAGGCGAGCGTCTTCCGAAAGCTCACCACCGAGGAGAACGTCCTGGCCATCCTCGAGACCCTCGGGCTGCCCGGGCCGGATCAGCGCAAGCGGGCCCGGGAGCTCCTCGAGGAGCTGGGCATTCTCGCCATGGCCCGCCAGCCGGCGTACACCCTCTCGGGCGGCGAGCGCCGTCGCCTCGAGATCTGCCGCGCCCTGGCCACGTCCCCCTCCTTCATCCTCCTCGACGAGCCCTTCGCGGGCATCGACCCTCTCGCCGTCCTGGACCTGCAGCGCATCATCGCCCACCTCAAGGACCGGGGAATCGGCGTTCTCATCACAGACCACAACGTGCGAGAGACCTTGAAAATCACCGACCGGGCCTATATCCTCAGAGAGGGTGCGGTGTTCCGATCGGGAACGCCCGAAGAGCTGGCCTCCGACGAGGAGGTGCGCCGCGTCTATCTGGGCGAGACGTTCCAGCTGGACGAAAGCAGAGAGCCCTAGCCGAGTGATCCCGCTTGCACGTCTGCTGAACCTCGCATCCGAGGCCGGAACCCGAGGCGGCGTCGCCGGGCTCCACCGGCGCTGACGGCTGTGGCCTACCAACAGAAGCTGGGCCTCAGCACCCGCCTCTCCCAGAGGCTGATCCTCACCCCGTCGCTCCAGCAGGCCATCAAGCTCCTGCCCCTGACGACCCTGGAGCTGGCCGAGGTGCTCGAGCAGGAGGTCATGGAGAACCCCCTCCTCGAGGAGGTGCCGCAGCAGGAGCAGCTCTCCGCCGACGAGACCGCTCCGGAGGAGCCCGAGAAAGCCGAGCGCGAGGATCCGCTGAAGGAGATCGACCTCGAGAAGTTCTTCGAGGACTACCTCGACGATCGCGCCGAGCGCCGCACGCGGAGCGTCTCCGACGTCCCCGAGATGCCGCCCATCGAGAACACCCTGACGGAGCAGGCGGACCTCTACGACCACCTGCTCTGGCAGCTCCACATGACCGTCTCCGACGAGCTGACCGTGGAAATCGCCGAGGCCATCATCCACAACCTCGACGAGGACGGCATGCTCCGCGCCTCCCTCGAGGAGATCGCCAACATGGGCCCGTTCCCCCTCGAGGAGGTGGAGAAGGCCCTCCGGGTGGTGCAGGCCCTGGACCCGCCAGGGGTCGCCGCCCGCGACCTCGCGGAGTGCCTCCGGATCCAGCTCCGCCTGCTGGGCCTCGAGGGCTCGCCCACCGACGTCATGGTGCGGGACTACCTGAAGCAGCTCCAGAACCACCAGTACGCGGAGATCGGCCGCCAGATGGCGCTCTCGCCCGAGGAGGTGTCCCACCACCTCGAGATCATCCGCAGGCTGGACCCGAGGCCCGGGCTCAAGTACAGCCCGGACCGCTCGACGTACATCGTCCCCGACGTGTTCGTGTTGAAGGAGGGCGACGACTACAAGATCGTCCTCAACGACGACAGCCTCCCGAAGCTGCGCATCAGCCCGACGTACCGGAGGATGCTCGACGTCAAGGAGGACGGAGCGGAGGAGACCCGCAACTACGTCAAGGACAAGCTGCGCAGCGCCCTCTGGCTCCTCAAGAGCGTGGACCAGCGGCAGCGGACGATCTACAAGGTGGCCGAGTCCATCGTCCGGCACCAGCGCGGCTTCCTGGACCACGGGATCGCCCACCTGCGCCCTCTGGTGCTGCGCGACGTCGCCACGGACATCGGGATGCACGAGTCCACGGTCTCGCGCGTCGTGGCCAACAAGTACATGCACACCCCCCGCGGCGTCTACGAGATGCGCTTCTTCTTCCACAGCGGCATCACGTCGACCATGGGCGAGTCGGTGAGCTCCGTGACCATCAAGGACCGCATCCGAAAGATGATCGAGGAGGAGGACCCCTCGCGGCCACTCTCGGACTCGCGGATCGCGGAGATCCTCGGAGCGGAGGGGCTGCCCCTCGCCCGCCGCACCGTGGCCAAGTACCGTGAGGAGCTGCGCATCCCGCCGTCCAACCTTCGCCGGTCGGTGCACTGAGCCATGGAGGTGGCCCCATGACCCTCGAATTCACGGGCCGTCAGACCGAGGTCTCGCCGGAGCTGCGCCGGTTGGCCGAGAGGAAGCTGAAGAAGCTGGAGAAGGTCCTGCCCGGCATCACCCACGTCCACGTGGTCCTCGCCTCCGACAAGCACCGGCAGATCGCCGAGGTGAGCGTCCACTCACGCAACCTCCACCTGACCGCCACGGAGGAGACCGGCGACTTCGCCGCGTCCCTCGGGACCGTGCTCGACAAGCTGACGCGCCAGGCGCAGAAGCACATGGGGAAGATCAAGCATCGGAAGCGGCGCAGCGCGAGCTCCAAGGCCACGGCGCTGTGGTCGGGCGTCCTCGCGGCGGGTCCCGCCCCGGCCGACGGAGGAGACGGTCCGCGGGTCATCCGGAGCCGGCGGTTCGTCGTCAAACCCATGACCGTGGACGAGGCCGTGATGGAGGTCGGCACGAGCGACGACGGGTTCCTGGTCTTCCGCGACGCTGCCACCGAGAGGGTCAACGTGCTCTACCGCCGCAAGGACGGCAACCTCGGCCTCATCGAGCCCGAGGTCTGAGCCGGCTCCCGAGCCGGCGCGGCGAGGCCGAGTGAAGGAAGGACTGGGCGGCCCCGAGAGCCCCGCGATCCCCGTCTCGGCGCTCCTCGACGCCGAGGCGGAGGCGCTGAAGCTGCGCCTCGTGGCGGGGCGCGCCGGCCTGGGTCACCTCGTCCAGCACGCGCGTGTCCAGCGGCCCGGCCTCGCCCTGACGGGGTACACCGACTACATCCGCTACGGTCGCGTCCAGATCATGGGCGGCAGCGAGATCGGCTACCTGAGGAAGCTCACCCCCAGGCGGCGCCGGGCGATCCTCGCCAAACTGGCCCGCTGCCGGATCTCGTGCTTCGTCCTGACCAAGGGTCTGGCACCCCCCGAGGAGCTCGTCCGGGAAGCCGAGTCCTGTGGCATCCCGCTGCTCCAGACTCCCGTGGAGTCCACGACATTCATCAAGCAGCTCCAGGGCTTCCTCGACGAGCGACTGGCCATGCGGCTGCACCTCCACTCGGTGCTGATGGACGTCTTCGGCCTCGGAGTCCTCATCATGGGGGAGAGCGGCATCGGGAAGTCCGAGTGCGCCCTCGACCTGATCGACCGCGGCCACCGCCTCGTGGCCGACGACGTGGTGGAGATCAAGCGGGTGTCCGACGCCCTGGTGGGCTCGTCCCCCGACCTCACCCGCTACCACATGGAGCTGCGCGGGCTGGGCGTCATCAACATCAAGGACCTCTACGGCGTCTCCTCGATCCGGATGACCAAGCGCGTCGAGCTCGTCGTGAACCTCGAACGCTGGGAGGCCGGCAAGGAGTACGACCGGCTCGGCCTGCGCGACGAGCGCTTCCTGATCCTGGGCGTCGAAGTGCCCCTCATCCGGATGCCCGTGGCCCCCGGGCGGAACCTCGCGATCCTCGTCGAGGTCGCCGCCCGGAACCAGCTCCTCAAGGAGCGGGGCTACGACGCCGCCCGGCGGTTCGCCGAGCGCGTGGACGCCCTCCTCGAGGTCGAGGGGCCTCCTCCGCGGAAGGTCGTGAGGCTCAAGGCGCGCCGCGGCCCTCGCCTGGCGCGGACGGGCCGGCGCGGCGGGCGCTAGGGGGTATGGCACCGCGCGGCGCCGGCGGTCCGCAGATCCTGGTGATCACGGGGCTCTCGGGCTCGGGCAAGACCCACGTCTCCCGGGCCCTCGAGGACGTCGGGTGGTTCTGCGTGGACAACCTGCCGACGGTCCTGATCCCGCGATTCGGCCAGCTGATCCGCGAGTCCCGTGAGCTCCATCGGTCGGCCCTGGTCGTGGACATCCGCGAGCGGGACTTCGTGCGGCTCTTCCCGCAGGCCTACCGGCAGATCAAGCGCCGGCTACAGGCGAGCCTCCTCTTCCTCGAGTCCGACGAGAAGGTGCTCCTCCGGCGCTTCAGCGAGACGCGTCGGCCGCATCCCCTCGCCGTGAACCAGCCCGTGCTCGAGGGGATCCGCGAGGAGAAGGAGGCCCTGAAGCCGATCCGCAAGATGGCCGACCTCATCCTGGACACCTCGGAGTACACGGTCCACGAGCTCCGGGACTACATCCGGGAGCACTACGACATCCGGGGCGAGGCCGCGCCCCTCGTCCTGTCGGTGACGTCCTTCGGCTACAAGTACGGCGTGCCCACCGAGGCGGACCTGGTGTTCGACGTGCGGTTCCTCCCGAACCCGAACTTCGTCCCGCGCCTCAAGCGCCTGACGGGGAGCCATCGGGCGGTGGTGCGCTACCTCCGGCGGCAGTCGGACACGACGGCCTTCCTGCGGCGGGTGGAGTCCCTGCTCGGTTGGGTGCTGCCCCGGTACGTCCGAGAAGGCAAGAGCTATCTCACCGTGGCCGTGGGCTGCACCGGCGGACGCCACCGCTCCGTGAT
This sequence comes from Acidobacteriota bacterium, assembly GCA_016199625.1. GTDB lineage: Bacteria > Acidobacteriota > Vicinamibacteria > Fen-336 > Fen-336 > JACQGI01. Next base: position 14,357 of record JACQGI010000010.1, read on the forward strand.
GATCGCCGAGGCACTGGGGCAGGACCTGGAAGGGAGGGGCTACCAGGTGATGGTGCGTCACAGGGATCTGAGGCTGGCATGATCGGCATCGTGGTCGTGACTCACGGCGGCGTCGCCGCCGAGCTGGTGGGGGCGGCGAGTACCATCGTGGGGGAGATCCCCGCCATCGCTGCGGTCTCCATCGGATGGACCAACGACGTGACGGCCGCACGGGAGGCCATCGAGAGGGCCATCGCCGAGGTGGGAGGCGGGGACGTCCTGATCCTCACGGACATGTTCGGGGGCACTCCGACCAACGTGAGCCTGCCCTTCCTCTCGCCCCGGGTGGAGATCGTCACCGGCGTGAACCTGCCCATGCTCATCAAGCTCGTCGGGCTCAGGGAGGGGGACCTCCCGGAAGTGGCCCGCGCCATCCGGGAGCAGGGCAAGGGGGCCATCTACGTGGCCAGCGAGATCCTGGAGAAGAAAGGGACGTGACCCGCCAGGAGGTGGAGATCCGAAACCGCCTCGGCCTCCACGCGCGGGCGGCCGCGCGGTTCGTCCACACGGCGAACCGGTTCCGGGCGCGGGTCCAGGTCACGCGGGACGGGCGAACCATGGACGGCAAGTCGATCCTCGGAATCCTCCTCCTCGCCGCTTCGCAGGGAAGCCGGCTCACGGTGTCCGCCGAAGGGGAGGACGAGGGGGCGTGCGTCGAGGCGCTGGTCGGACTCGTGGCGACGGGATTCGGAGAAGAGGCCTGACCTTGGAGCTGAAGGGGACGGGCGTCTCCCCGGGAATCGCCGTCGGCCAGGTGCTCCTGGTCGAGCGCGAGATCGTGCCCGTCTTTCGCCTCCTGCTGCCCCCTGAGGCCGTGGAGGGCGAGGTCCAGCGTCTCAGCCGGGCCGTGGAGGTCTCGCGGACGCAGCTCCAGGCCATCAAGGACCGCATGGCCCGGGAGGTGGGGATCCCCCACGCGTACATCTTCGACGCCCACCTCCTGATGCTCGAAGACCCGCTGCTCCTCGATCGTGCCGTGGCGATCATCCGCGAGGAGCACGTCAACGCCGAGTGGGCGCTCCGCACCGTCTCGGAGCAGCTCCACGCGCTCTTCGACGAGTTCAGCGACGCCTACCTCAAGGAGCGGAGCACGGACCTCGACGACGTGCTGGGGCGGGTGCAGATCAACCTCGCGGGGGGCGACGACGCGCCCTCCCTCGCGCGCCTGCCGCGCGGCACGTTCGTCCTCGTCGCCCCCGACCTGACGCCCTCGGAGGCGGCGGAGCTGGCCTGGGAGCGGGTGCTGGCCGTCGCGCTGGACGCCGGCTCCCAGACGTACCACACGGCCATCCTCGCGCGTTCCCTGGGCATCCCGGCGGTCGTGGGCCTGCGTGACGCCACGCGCCGTATCCCCCCGGGGGCTCTGGTGGTGGTGGACGGGGCGCGGGGCCACGTGAGCGTCGAGCCCTCGGCGCCCGCCCTCGAGGCCTACCGGGCGGCGCAGGAACGGGACCGGATCGAAGAGCAGCGCCTCAAGGAGACCCGAGGCCTCGCGTCGGTGACCCTCGACGGAGTGGGCGTCCGGCTGGAGGCCAACGCCGAGTTTCCCGACGAAGCGGCCACTGCCATCCTGTACGGGGCTGAAGGAATCGGCCTCTTCCGGTCGGAGTACCTCCTCGGACGCTCGAGGCGCTGGCCCACCGAGGAGGAGCAGGTGGCCGTCTACCGCGGCCTCCTCGAGCAGATGACGCCGCACCCCGTCACCGTGCGCACCTGGGACGTCGGGCCCGAGGAGCTGGCACCGGGAGGGCCCTCGAGCCCGAACCCGGCCCTGGGCGAGCGGGCCCTGCGCCTGCTGCGTCGCGACCCAGAGCCGTTCCGGACCCAGCTCCGCGCGCTGCTCCGCGCGGCCGCCCACGGCCCGCTCCGGATCATGCTGCCGTTCGTCGCCGGCCCGTCGGATCTCTGGATGGCCCTGGAGCTCATCGAGACCATTCGGGGGGAGCTGCGCCGCGAGGGCCAGGCCTTCCGGGAGGACGTCCCCGTGGGCCTGATCCTCGAGATCCCCAGCGCCGCGCTCACCGCCGACCTGCTCGCGCGACAGGTCGCCTTTCTGAGCGTCGGCACGAACGACCTGATCCAGTACCTGCTCGCGGTGGACCGCGTGGACCCCCGGGTGTCCTCCCTGTACGAGCCGCTGCATCCCGCGGTCCTGCGGACCGTCCGCGACATCGTCGCCGCAGGGCAGCGGCATCACGTCCCGGTGTCCGTCTGCGGCGAGATGGCCGCCGATCCCCTCCAGGCCCTCGTCCTCTTCGGCCTCGGTGTCCGGGAGCTCTCCATGAGCCCAGCGTCCATCCCGCGGGTCAAGGCCGCGGTGCGCGGCGTGAGGGCCGCACACGTCCGGGAGGTCGCCAACGCCTGTCTCGACGTGCCCACGGCGGCCGAGATCGAGACCACTTTGCGCCGGGAGCTCGCCCAGGCCCTCACCCCGGCTGCAGCAGTGAAGGAGTGAACGTGTCCGAGATCCCCAAGAGAGTCGAGAAGCCGTGGGGCCACGAGATCTGGTGGGCTCTCACCGAACGCTACGTCGGCAAGGTCCTCCACGTGAAGCGCGGCGAGAGCCTGTCGCTCCAGTACCACCGCGTGAAGGACGAGACGATCCTGCTCCAGTCCGGGCGGCTGCTGTTCGAGACGCGGCCGGCGGGGGAGACGGGAGAGCTGCGGCGCGTGGAGCTGGCTCCGGGCGACGTGTTCCACATCACCCCAGGGACGCTCCACCGGATGACGGGCCTCGAGGACTGCGACATCGTGGAGGTCTCGACCCCCGAAGTGGACGACGTCGTGCGCCTCGAGGATCGGTACGGGCGGGCGGGCACCTCGAAGCCATGAGGCGCCGGGTCACGTGCAGGGTCTGCAAGCCGGACCAGAAGCGGTGACGCCGCTTCAGTACCCCTTCAGCCAGCGCATCGCCTCGAGGACGTCGGCCACCTGCGGCAGGATCGTGTCCTCGAGGACGGGCGCGTACGCCACGAAGGTGTCCATGGCAGCCACCCGGCGGACGGGAGCGTCGAGGTGCTCGAACAGCTCCTCGGAGATCCGGGCACAGATCTCGGCGCCGTAGCCCCAGGAGAGGGCGTCCTCGTAGGCGACGACGACCTTCCCGGTCTTCCGGACGCTCGCCGCGACGGCGTCCCAGTCGTAGGGGGACAGGCTCCGCAGGTCCAGGATCTCGGCGTCGATGCCCTCGGCCTCGGCCTGACGCGCGGCGACCACCGAGCGCTGGACGAGGGCGCCGAAGGTGACGACGGTGAGGTCCCTGCCCTCGCGGACGCGCGCCGCCTTGCCCAGCGGGATCATGTAGTCCGGGCCCGGGTAGATCCCCTTGTTGTAGGTCTGGCGGTAGAGGTGCTTGTGCTCGAGGAACAGCACCGGATCGTCGGAGCGGATCGCGGTGCGGAGCAGGCCGTTCGCGTCCTGGGCATTCGACGGGATCACGACGCGGAGGCCGGGGACGTGGGTGAAGAGGACCTCGCCGCACTGGCTGTGGTAGACGGCGCCGCCCTGGAGGTAGCCTCCGTAGGTGACCCGGATGACCACGGGACACTTCCACGCGCCGTTCGAGCGCCACCGGATCAGCGCCAGCTCGTTGCGGATCTGCATGTACGCCGGCCAGATGTAGTCGAAGAACTGGATCTCCACGACGGGCTTCAGGCCGCGGGTCGCCATCCCGATGGCCCTGCCCACGATGTTGGCCTCGGCGAGGGGCGAGTTGAAGACGCGGTCCGACCCGAACTTGCGCTGCAGGTTGTGGGTGACCTTGAAGACGCCCCCCTTTCCCTTCACCTGGCCGAGGCTCTCCTCGCGGCTGCAGTCCGCCACGTCCTCGCCGAAAACGACGATGCGCGGGTCGCGGGCCATCTCGTCGTGCAGGCAGGCGTTGAGCAGGTCCACCGTCGTCTTCGGGTCGCCGGCCGGCCGCACCTCGGTGAGGAACGCCTCCGAGGTCGGGTCTACGTCGGCGGAGTACACGTGGAGCATCGTGCTCTCGGGCTCCGGGACCGGGGCGACCAGGGCGGCGTCGGCCGCCTCGTTCACCTCGCGATCGACGTCGGCCCTGAGTCCGGCCAGCTCCTCGGCCGTCGCGACGCCGCTCGACACGAGGAACTGGGGATAGGCCGCCAGGGGGTCGCGTCGCGCCTCGGCCTCGCGCTCGGCCGCGGACCGGTAGAGGCTCTCGTCGTCGGACAGGGAGTGCGAGTAGGGACGGATGACCCGCGCGTGGACGAGGGCGGGGCCGCGGCGCACCCGACACCAGGCGGCGGCCTCACGGAGGATGGCGAGGCTCGCGAGCGGGTCGCAGCCGTCCACCTCGCGGACGAGCAGGTCGGGGAACATCCGCACCAGCTTCGAGATGCTCCCGCCCGCGGTCTGCACCTCCACGGGGACCGAGATGGCGTAGCCGTTGTCCTCCACGAGGTAGAGCACCGGCAGGCGGCGGTTCGAGGCCGTGTTCAGGCTCTCCCAGAACTCGCCTTCGGAGGTCGTCCCGTCCCCGGTCGAGCAGTAGACGACCTCGTCCTTCTCGAAAGGGAGGCCGAGGCCGGCCCCCGCGGGTCCTCCGAGGTACAGGCCGCCCTCGGCGCAGCCGGCCGCCTGGAGGAACTGCGTCCCGGTGGGGGAGGACTTGGTGACGACGTTGAGCTTCCTGTGGCCCCAGTGGGAGGGCATCTGCCGGCCGCCCGAGCTCGGGTCGTCCTTCGCGCCCACGGCCGAAAGCAGCATCTCGAGGGGCGTCATGCCGAGCTGCAGCATGAGGGCCCGGTCGCGGTAGTACCCGTAGAACCAGTCGTGACCCGGACGCAGCGCCATGCCGGCCGCCACGAGCACAGCCTCGTGCCCGGCGCCGCTGATCTGGAAGTAGATCTTGTTCTGGCGCTTGAGCTGGATCTCCTTGTCGTCGAGTCGCCGGGAGAGGTACATGGTCCGGTAGATCCCGACGAGGGTCGCGCGGTCGAGACCCTGGAGCTTGTCGATGGATTGAGTGGCCAAGGGCAAGTTCCTTTCCTGAGCAGGCGTGCCCGGGCCGGGAGAGGGCCGCGCGGCGCCGGCGCCATTCTACTTCAGTTCGACTAGACTACCCGACGGAGGCCCCATGCCGAGAGCGCCACTGCTCCTTCCGGCCGTCCTGGCCCTCGCCGTCCCCGCCTCGACCGAGCCCCGCACCTACGTCGTGGACGCTGCCGCCAGCACCGTCGCCATCCACGTGGGAAAGGCGGGGCTCTTCAAGTTCGCCGGCCACGAGCACGAGGTCCTGGCCGCGAAGCTCCGGGGGGAGGTCGTGGCCGACCCGGTGAGCGTCGGCAGCTCGTCGGTCGGCCTGACCTTCGACGCGGCGGCGCTGTCCGTCACGGGCCGCGGCGAGCCGCCCGGGGACGTCCCCAAGGTCCAGGCGAAGATGGTCGGCCCCGAGCTGCTCGACGTCGCGCGCTTTCCCGAGATCGTCTTCCGCTCGCGCTCCGTGACCGGTCGCGAGGCGACGAGCGGGGTCTACGACATCACGGTGACAGGGGATCTGTCGCTCCACGGCGTCACGCAGACGCTCACGTTGCCTCTGCGCGTGGAGGTCGGCGGGGACACCCTCACGGCGACGGGCAAGGTCGTGCTGAAGCACACCGCTTTCGGCCTGCGGCCCGTCTCGGTGGCCGGGGTCGTCAAGGTGAGGAACGAGCTGGACCTCGACTACAAAATTGTCGCCCGCGCCGGACCCTAGTCTTTTTTGTCGGGTGTCACAAAAACCCCCTTGACGCGGCGACCGGGGGCCTATAATCCCGCCGATTTTCGAGGAGGTTGATCGATGTCCGACGCGTCGGGCCGGCTGTGGGCCATTCGAGAGGTCACGTCCCGCTCCATCCGTTCCCTTCCCGAGATGGCCGGCGGCACGAAGGTGCGGGAGGTCTTCGGCTCCAACACCTTCGACACCGCCGCGATGAAGCAGAAGCTTCCCAAGCCCGTCTTCGAGTCGCTCCAGGAGACGATCCGGCGCGGCACGAAGCTGGATCCGGGAATCGCCAACGAGGTCGCCCACGCGGTGAAGGAGTGGGCTCTCGAAAGAGGGGCGACGCACTTCTGCCACTGGTTCCAGCCCCAGACGGGGCTCACTGCGGAAAAGCACGACGCCTTCCTGACCTTCGACGACGAAGGCCAGCACGTGGAGCGGTTCAGCGGCGCCCAGCTCATCCAGAGCGAGCCCGACGCCTCGAGCTTCCCCTCGGGGGGGATGCGGACGACTTTCGAGGCGCGGGGCTACACGGCCTGGGACCCCTCGAGCCCGATCTTCATCGTGGATGGACCGAACGGCAAGACGCTGTGCGTGCCGTCGGTCTTCATCAGCTACCACGGCGACGCCCTCGACAACAAGACGCCGCTGCTGCGGTCCATGGAGGTCCTCTCGGAGCGCGCCCTGGGCGTGCTCCGGCTCTTCGGTGACACGAGTTCCGTCAGGGTCGTCCCCACCGTCGGGCCCGAGCAGGAGTACTTCCTCATCGATCGGGCCTTCTACTCGCTCCGCCCCGACCTGGTCGCGGCCGGTCGCACCCTCATCGGTGCCCGGCCCCCCAAGGGTCAGGAGCTCGAGGACCACTACTTCGGCAGCATCAAGGACCGCATCCTGGCCTTCATGCAGGAAGCCGAGGTCGAGCTGTACAAGCTCGGGATCCCCATCAAGACCCGCCACAACGAGGTGGCTCCGAGCCAGTACGAGACCGCCCCGATCTTCGAGGAGGCGAACGTCGCGTCGGACCACAACCAGGTCGTGATGGAGACCATGCAGCGGGTGGCCCGCCGGCACAACCTCGTCTGCCTGCTCCACGAGAAGCCCTTCGCCGGCGTCAACGGGAGCGGCAAGCACTGCAACTGGTCCCTCATGGACTCCCAGGGCCGCAACCTCCTGGAGCCCGGCGCCACCCCCGAGCGCAACCTGCAGTTCCTGGTCTTCCTGATGGCGGTCCTTCAGGGCCTGCACCGGCGGGCGGGGCTGCTTCGGGCCGCCATCGCGAGCTCCGGGAACGACCATCGCCTCGGGGCCAACGAGGCCCCTCCGGCCATCATCTCGGCCTTCCTCGGCGAGCAGCTCACCCGCGTCCTCGACGGGATCGAGAAGGGCGAGGCGACGGGCGCCGCCGGTGTCGAGCGCATTGCGCTGGGCGTCCGGCGGCTGCCCGAGGTCGCCCGGGACAACACCGACCGGAACCGCACGTCGCCGTTCGCCTTCACCGGGAACAAGTTCGAGTTCCGTGCCGTCTCGTCGGCGGCGTCGATCTCGATGCCCGTGGCGTTCCTGAACGCGGCGGTCGCCGAGGCGCTCGCAGAGCTGGAGGAGGCCTTGAAGGCGCGCATGGCCAAGGGGGCGAGCCTCCAGGACGCGGTCCTCGACGTGGTCCGCGAGTCGGTCGTGGCCACCAAGGCGATCCGCTTCGAGGGGAACAACTACGCGCCGGAGTGGGTCGAGGAGGCGCGGCGGAGGGGGATCCCCAACCTGCGGACGACCCCCGAGTCCCTGGCCGAGCTCGTCCGGCCCGAGGCCAAGGAGTTCCTGTCCAAGACCAAGGTCTTCTCCGACGCGGAGATCGAAGCGCGTTACCACGTCAAGATGGAGCGCTACGTCAAGGACATCGAGATCGAGATCGAGGCGGTGAAGAACATCGTCAACACTCACGTCCTCCCGGCCGCCTACCGGCAGCACGGGCTGCTCGCCGGTGCGGGACAGTCCAAGGCGATCGGCTCGGCCCTCGAGAAGGTGGGAGCCGCCATCGAGGACGTCACGGCGCGCATGGCCGACCTCCAGTCGGCGGCCGACAGGGCCGGCGCCGAGGGGCTCGAGAGGAAGGCCCAGGCCTACGCCGATCAGGTGGTCCCGGCCATGGCGGCCGTCCGCGAGGTGGCCGACCGCATCGAGGAGATCGTCTCCGACGACTTCTGGACGCTGCCCAAGTACCGGGAGATGCTGTTCCTGGTCTGATCGAGCTGGGGGGTGCTGCGTCGCACCCCCCAGGACCCCCCGCTCGCTGTGCGGGAGTGAATCCCGCTTCGCTCGCCGCTCTGATCGAGCCCAGGGTGCTGCGTCGCACCCCCCAGAGCCCCCCGCTCGCTATGCGGGAGTGAATCCCGCTTCGCTCGCCGCTCTGATCGAGCCCAGGGTGCTGCGTCGCACCCCCCAGAGCCCCCCGCTCGCTATGCGGGAGTGAATCCCGCTCCGCTCGCCGC
>JACQGI010000011.1 GCA_016199625.1 Acidobacteriota bacterium
CCTGCATGGCGGGCGGCATGTCGCCGATCTCGTCCAGGAAGAGCGTCCCGCCGCCGGCTAGCTCGCAGCGCGCGCGCCGCTGGGCGGACGCACCGGAGAAGGCCCCCTTCTCGTGGCCGAGCAGCTCGCTCTCCACCAGGTCCGCCGGGACCGCGGCGCAGTTCGTCTTCACGAAGGGACCGCCGCGCCGCGGCGACAGCTCGTGGATCGCCCGGGCGACCAGCTCCTTGCCCGCCCCGTTCTCGCCGAGGATCAGGATCGGCACGTCGGAGGGGGCGGCGCGCTCGACGAGGGAGCGCAGCGCGGCCATCGGGGCGCTGTCGCCGATGAGCGCCAGCTCGTCCTGCCAGTACCGGGTCAGCTCCCGATTCTCCCGGGCCAGGCGGTCGAGGCGGAGGGCGTTGCGCAGGGTGAGCAGGAGCCGGTCGAGCCCCACGGGCTTCTCGACGAAGTCGAGGGCGCCGAGACGCGTGGCCTTGACGGCGGTCTCGACGGTCGCCTGGCCGCTCATGAGGACCACGGGCACGTCGGGGGCGCGCTCCCGCGCGCGGGCCAGGAACTCGAGGCCGTCCATCTCGGGCATCACCACGTCGGTCAGGATGGCGTCCACGGGCTCCTCGGACAGCCGTTCCAGGGCCCGGGACGCCGACGAAGCGGTGAGGGCGGTGTACCCCTCGAGGGCGAAGGCGCGGGAGAGGGACGCGAGGGTTCCCTGGTCGTCGTCCACGATGAGGATGCTGGGCTTCATCGTCGTTCCAGCGCGTCGCGCCAGCGCAGGCGAGGGAGCGCTGGCGCTCCTGAGAGCCGCGTCCTCGCTCCGGCGCGCCCATCCAGAATCCGCCTCGCCGGGAGTGAATCCCGCCTCGGCGGAGAGGAGGCCTCCGCTGCGGGCGCTCCAGGTTCCAGCGCGTCGCGCCAGCGCAGGCGAGGGAGGGCGGACTCCCGAACGGCTTGGCCGTGCCTCATGACCGATAGCTTCTCACGAGACGGGCAGGATCACCGTGAAGGTCGCGCCTCGGCCCGGCTCGCTGCGGACCTCTACGCGCCCGCCGTGGTCCGCGACGATGCCCTGGACGATGGCGAGCCCGAGGCCGGTGCCCCCCGTCTTGGTCGTGTGGTACGGCGTGAACAGGCTGCGGCGCTGCTCGTCTCCGAGCCCCGGGCCCGTGTCCTCGACCTCGAGAACGACGGCGCCATCGCGGCGGGCGGTGCGCAGCGTGAGGGCTCCGCCCGCGGGCATCGCCTCGAGGGCGTTGGCCACCAGGTTGCCGAGAGCCCGGGCGAGGAGGTCGCGGTCCGCCGGCACCGAGGGCAGGTCGGGGGCGAGGGCGCGCTCCACGCGGACGCCGGCGGCCCGGGCGTGGTACAGGGCGAGGACCTGCTCGACGACCTCGTTCAGGTCGGTCGCGCGGAGGCGGGGCCGCGGCAGCCGAGCGAAGTCGCTGAACTCCTCGACGATCGTCCGGAGCGAGCGCAGCTCCTCGAGGATCGTGTCGCTCGACTCGCGGAAGAGGGTGCCGAAGTCGGACCGCCCCTGCTCCTCCGCCCGGCGCAGGGTCTCGATGGAGAGCTGGATGGGGAAGAGCGGGTTCTTCAGCTCGTGGGCCAGTCGCCGGGCCATCTCGCGCCACGCCGCGACGCGCTCCACCTGCCGCAGCCGCTCGTGGGACGCCTCGAGGTCTGCGGTCATGGCGTTGAAGGCCCGGGCCAGGTCGCCGATCTCGTCGGTCGTCCCGGCATCGACGCGCTGGCCGAGGTCCCCCCCCGCCACGCGGCGCGCCCCTTCGGCGAGCTGGCGCACGGGGCGGGCGATCCGGCCGGAGAGGGCCCCGGCGGCGACGAGCGCCGCCCCCAGGGCGACGGCCGCCAGCCACAGGCCGAGGCGTCGCACCTCACCCGTCACGGCTTCGAGGGGCGTTCGAGGCGTCGCCACGACCAGCCAGAGATCGGGATGGAGCGGCGCCGCTGCCCACTCGTAGGAGCCGCCGCCCAGAGAGGCCCGGCCGGATGCCGGAGCGAGGGCGGGATCCCGCCACCCCGCGAGCGGCGACGCCACCGGGGCGACCCATCGTCGCCGTGCGGAATCGTGCAGCGCGATGTGGATGCCCATGAGGCTGGCGAGATCGGCGACGAACGCCTCGTCGAGGAAGGGCCCGCCACGCACCGTCACCGGCCTCCCGCGCCACGTGGTCTCGCGAGCCGGCGCGAGGACGAGCCGCTCGGCGACGCCGTAGCCTTCGGCGACGTGCTCGAGGCGCAGGACGTCGTCGCCGCGGAAGAGGCCGTCGCGGTCCGCGAGGCCGAGCCCCGCGGGCCAATGGTGCGACGAGACCACGCGGCCGTCGGCGCCGACGATCTCGAGGGCCTGCAGCTCCCGCCGGCGCGCGAGGATCTCGGCGACTCCGCTCTCGTCCGCGACGCTCGGCGCGAGGGCGGGAAGGTCCGTGAGGGCCACGGCGGCGACCTGCTCGGCCGCCCGGCGTCGCAGGCCGTCGATGCGCGACCGGGCCGTGCGCAGCCCGTCGGCCAGCCGCGCCCGGGAGCCCTCCTCGAAGCTGCGCGTCACCAGGGCCGTGACCGAGACTGCGAGGAGCAGGAACGGCGGGACCGTCACGAGGACGAAGGCTGCGAGGAGCCGGCTGCGGAGCCCCACGGTCACGGCTCCAGCCAGGCGTCCTCGAGGAGGACGCGGCCACCGAGGTCCACGGAAACGCCGTGGAGCCCGGGGCGGACGCCGACCGACACGGGGGCCGAGGCCAGGGGGACGAGGACGCGATTCTCGCGGAGCGCCGCTTCGGCGCGGTGCAGCAGGACTCGACGGCGGTCGAGGTTCCGCTCGCGCGCCGCGGCGAGGAGCGCCTGCTCCGCCGCGTCCACGGGAGGGGCGAGAGCGGCCATCTCCGCGAGAGCGAGGCCGGCCTCGGGCACCTCGGGCGACCAGAGGAGCAGCCGGGCCTGAGCCGGGGTCTTCAGGGCCTCGGCCGGCGGGAGTGCCGAGACGGCGACCTCGAGGCCGGCGGCTCCGAGGTGGGCGACGACCCGCTGGCTCACCCGGGGGGGCACGTCCTGGGCCACGACCAGCGTGATCCTTCCCGAGCGGGCGGCGCCCGGCGCCGGCGGCCCGAGGCCGAGGGGCGGCAGGAGCCCCGGGACGAGGAGGGAGGGGGCCGCGTCTCCGCCGGGGAGGAAGTGGCGCACGAGGTCGGCGCGGTCGAGACCGGCGTCCACCGCGGCGCGGGCGTCGGGCCGGTGGAAAGGGGGCCGCGATGGATCGAGGACGAGCAGGAGCGTCCCCGCGAGGCTCGAGACTCCGGGCTCGCCGGGAGCCGCGTCCACGCGCCCCGAGGCGAGATCGGCGCCGAGGGCGGCCCGATCGGCCGCCGCTACGAGCTGCAGGCGGTCGAGGTAGGGCCGGCCGCGGACGTGGGCGCCGAAGGCCGTGAGGCTCCACCGTCCGGGTGTCGCGACCGTGGGCACGAACGGGCCGCAGCCGGCGCCCGCGGAGCTCGTGATGGCCGCGGCGCGCGCGGCCAGAGGCGCCAGGGGCAGCGGCCGCTCCTCGACGAGCCGGAGCACGACGTGAAGGGGGTCGGGCGCCGCGAGGCCCGCCACGTCGGGGGCGGCCCCCGTGCGGTACGACGCGCCGCCGTCGAGGCTCTCCGCGAGGCGGGCCGCGGCGCGCGAACCGCTGCGCAGGAAGCGCCGGACCGAGCGCGCGGCGTCCTCGGCACCGACGGGGCGCTCGTCGTGGAACACGAGGCCCGCGGGGAGCGTCAGCGTCCATTCCCGCCCCGACGCCGTCACGGTCCAGCCGCGGGCGAGGCCAGGGACGGGCAGGCCGTCGGTCCCCGTGCCGACGAGCGTTTCGTGAAGGAGGCCGGCCACGAGGCGATCCTCTCGGCTCCGGGGCACGCCGGGCTCGGACAGGGCCGGGAGATCCAGCAGGCCGACGCGCAGGTCCCCGCCGTACCGCGGTCCCAGCGCCGCGATGGCCGGCGCGGCGAGGAGAACGAGGGCCAGGGGGAGTCGCCTCACGGCTCGCGGCGACGCAAGTCCAGCAGGAGGAGGCGCGTCAGCCCGTCGGTCTCCTCGACCGCTGCCGCCAGACGCGCGGTGCCACCCTCGACGTACGCCGTGAGTGCTCGAACGGAGCCGGACGCGGGGAGGGACTCGAGGAGGGCCAGGCGCCCGCCGGCACGCGAGTAGACGAGGATGGCGTCCTCGCTTCCCGGAGGGGCGGGCGACGAGGCGGCGAGGAGCCCGCCCCAGAGCGGCGCGAGCGTCGGCCCCACGCGCGTCTCGGGGGCCGTCGGCTCGCCGACGAGGTCGCGCCGGCGCGGGGGGGCATCGACCGCCTGCAGCGTCCCCTCGGGCGAGACGGCGACGTCACCGTCCGACCCGACGGCCAGGAACGGCCCGGCACCGAGCCCGGCCAGCGTGCCCTCGAGCAGGTTGGTCCCGGGTCGATACCGCAGGCCGCCGGGACATCCCGGCCAGGGGAGCGCGGCCCCGTCGCCGCGGCGGGAGACCCGGTCACCCTGGATGCCGAGGAGCACCGCCTTCGGCGAGCGGTTCGTGAGGGCCCAGAGGGCCTCCTCGCCGGGAACCCAGAGGAGGACGCCGGCGGGGCTCCGCACCGTGGTGAAGAGGCCCGTGAGCGCCAGCCGCGCGTCGAGGGCGAGCCCCGAGTGCTCCCATCGGAAGAGCGCGACCGCCTCGGGCAGGAGGACCGCCAGCCGGTCCTGGCTCACGAAGGCGAGGTGCAGGATCGGCCCCTCGAGAGGCGGCGTCCGCACCGCCGAGACGACCTCGACCTCCCGTCCGGCGGGGCCCGAGACGGCCGCGAGTCCCAGGAGCGTCGCGTCGGCGCTCGCGGATACCGAGACGAGGTCGACGAGACGGCCGCCCGGCTCCTCGACCACACGCGCCGACAGGACGAGCTGCCGCGGGCTCTCGGACACCACCGAGGCGACGCGGAGGCGTGGGCCCTCGGTCGCGAGGACGACTCGGCCCGCGAGCCGCGCGGCCACCAGGGCGCGCAGGTCCAGGACGAGCGCCGACCCCCGTCCCGTGCGGTCCTCGGGCACCGACAGCTCGACGGGCTGCCCTGCGGCGAGTGCGGCGATCTGCTCCGCGAGACGTGCGGCGAGGACCTCGAGGGGCGATTCGGCTGTAGCGGGGGGCGCGAGGGCCATCCGTGCGGCCACGAGGAGGGCGGCCATCGGGCGCATGGCGGAAGGATACGCTATCCTTGAGCCATGACACTCGTCGAGCGCATCGCCCAGGATCTCACCGCCGCCATGAAAGCGCAGGACGGAGCGCGCACGAGCGTACTCCGCATGGCGAAGTCCGCCCTCAAGAACCGCGAGATCGACAGGAAGGGGCCCCTCGACGACGCCGAGGCCGTGAAGGTGCTCCAGACCCTCGTGAAGCAGCGCGAGGAGTCGGCCGAGCAGTTTCGCAAGGGTCGGCGACCGGAGCTCGTCGCGAAGGAGGAGGCGGAGATCGTGGTCTTGAAGGCGTACCTGCCGCAGGAGGCGGGGGACGCCGAGATCACCGCGGCGGTGGAGCGGGCCGTGGCCGAGACGGGCGCTGCGTCGCCGAAGGACATGGGCAAGGTGATGAAGGCGGCTCTCGCGGCGCTCGCGGGCACCGGGAAAGCCGTGGACGGCAAGAGGGTCAACGAGGCCGTCCGCAAGCGACTGGGCGCCTGAGGTGCGCGAGGTCGTCCGCAAGGTCGGCCAGCGGCTCATGGTGGGGTTCACCGGCCTCGAGCCCTCGGCGGACGTGAAGCACCTGCTGCGCACCCACGCCGCCGGAAGCGTCATCCTCTTCGCCCGCAACGTGGACGGGCCGGAGCAGGTTGCCGACCTCGTGCGCGAGCTGCAGTCCCTCGCCCGCGATGCGGGCCAGGAGCTGCCTCTCCTGGTGGCCGTGGACCAGGAGGGAGGGCGCGTGCAGCGCCTGCGGGGGCCCTGGACCGTCTGGCCGCCCCTGCGCGCCCTGGGCCGCCTCGGCTCCGAGGAGACGGCCCGCCGTGTGGGCGCGGCGCTCGCGGCCGAGCTGACGCCCTGCGGCATCCGCTGGGACCTCGCACCGGTCGTCGACGTGGACACGAACCCCGCGAACCCAGTGATCGGTGACCGCTCGTTCGGCGACGATCCGGACCTCGTCGGCCGTCTCGGGGCAGCGCTCCTGGGGGGACTGCAGGAGGGCGGAGTGGCCGCCTGCGCCAAGCACTTCCCCGGCCACGGCGACACGAGCGTGGACTCGCACCTGGACCTGCCGGCCGTCGAACACTCCCGCTCCCGGCTCGAGGACGTCGAGCTGCGCCCCTTCCGCGAGGCCATCGAGGCGGGCGTCGCGACGATCATGACGGCCCACGTCGTCGTCCGGGAGCTGGACGAGAGGCTGCCAGCGACGCTGTCGCCCGGCGTCGTGAACGGCCTCCTCCGCCGCGAGATGAAGTTCGAGGGCGTCGTCGTCTCCGACGATCTGGAGATGAAGGCCATCACCAGGCATTGGCCGGCAGGCGAGGCCGCGGTGGCGGCGGCGAAGGCCGGCTGCGACGTCCTTCCGGTCTGCGCGAGCGCCGATGCCCAGGTCGAGGTGGCCGAGGCGCTCATCCGCGCCGCGGAGTCCGGAGAGATGGCGTGGCCGGACCTGGACGCGTCGGAAGGGCGGATCCGCCGGCTGAAGGAGCGCTTCCTGCTGCCGTACGTCGAAGCCGACCCGCGGGCCGCCCGCGCCGCGGCCGGCGCCGGCGAGCGGGTCGCCCTCGCCCAGGAGATCGCCGCGCGGGCGGGGTACACGGCGTGAGGTGACATGGATCTCGGACTGGAGGGTCGGGTCGCTGCGGTGGCGGCGGCTTCGCGGGGACTGGGGCGGGCCGTGGCCCGCGCGCTGGCGGCCGAGGGCGCCGCGGTGGCGATGTGCGGCCGCGACGAGGGGCGGATCCGCGAGGCCGCCGAGGCCGTCGCGCGGGAGACCGGCGCACGAACGCTCGCGGTCGTGGCCGACGTGGGAAACGCGGCGGACTGCCGCCGGTTCGTCGAGACGACGGCGGCCGAGCTGGGCCGGCTGGACGTCCTGGTGACCAACACGGGCGGTCCGCGTCCCGGCGCGTTCGAGGCGGCGACGGAGTCCGACTGGGAGGAGGCGTTCCGCGTCACCCTCGCCAACGTCGTCCACCTCGTGAGCGCGGCCGTGCCCCACATGCGGCGGAACCGCTGGGGGCGCATCGTGAACGTCGCGTCCCTCTCGGCCAAGCAGCCGATCGAGGGCCTCGTGCTCTCGAACGCCTTCCGCCCGGCGATCGCCGGGCTGGCGAAGACGCTGGCCAACGAGCTCGGCCGCGACGGCATCCTGGTCAACACGGTCTGCCCGGGCTACACCCGGACGGGGCGCCTCGAGGAGCTGGCCGTCGCGCGCGCACAGGCCGCCGGGACGACCCCGGACCAGATCCTGGAGGACCTCGCCCGGGGGGCTCCCCTCGGGCGCGTCGCCGAGCCCGAGGAGTTCGCCGCGGTCGTGGCGTTCCTGTGCTCCGAGCGCGCCTCGTACCTCACCGGCGCGACGATCCCCGTGGACGGCGGCGCCTGCCGGGGGCTCCTCTGAACTGGACGCGTCCCGGCGCCGTCCGACCCGGCGACCTCGTCGGCGTCTGCGCGCCCTCGGGCCCCGTGGACCCCGAGCGCCTGCGCCAGGGCGTCGCGGAGCTCGAGGCCCTGGGATTTCGCGTCCGCGTCGCCGGCGGCGCCCTCGAGCGCCGGGGGTTCACCGCCGGGACGGCCGAGGGGCGTGCCGACGACCTCCGGGGGCTCTTCGAGGAGCCCGAGGTCAAGGCCGTCTTCTGCACCCGTGGCGGCGCCGGGGCCATCCAGATCCTCGAGCGGCTCGACGGGGCGGCGCTGGCGGCGAGCCGCAAGGCCTTCGTGGGCTACAGCGACGTCACGTTCCTCCACCTCCTGCTGAACCGCCACGGGCTCGTGACCTTCCACGGGCCCCTCGTCGCGCCGAACCTTTCGGTTCGGACCTACGACCGGCCGAGCCTCGCCCACGCCCTGAGCGGCGAAGGGGCGCCTTACGCCACGGAGCCGGAGGACCTTCTGCCGCTGCGACCGGGCGTGGCCGAGGGGACGTTGCGCGGGGGCTGTCTCGCGATCCTCGCTGCGGCGGCCGGCACTCCCTGGGGGCTGCGCTGCGACGAGGACACGATCCTCTTCCTCGAGGACCTGGACGAGGCGCCGTACCGCCTGGATCGCATGCTGCGACAGCTCCGCGCCTCCGGGGCGCTCGAGAACGTCCGCGGGGTGGTGTTCGGCGACATGAAGGGGTGCGCGGCGCCCCTCGACGCCGACTTCTCCCTCGAGGACGTCGTCCTCGAGGCGCTCGACGGGATCGCCGGGCCCGTGGCCCTGGGGCTTTCGAGCGGCCACACGGCGGGCCCGAACGTGACGCTGCCCCTCGGCGTCCGGGCGCGGCTCGAGTGCGGAGCCGACGCGCGGTTCGCGGTCCTGGAGCCCGCGGTCACGTGAGGGTCCACCTCTCGGCGATCTGCGGAACGGCCATGGCCTCCCTCGCAGGCCTGCTTCGGGAGCAGGGCCACGAGGTCACGGGCTCCGACCAGGACGTCTACCCGCCCATGTCCACGCAGCTCGAAACCCTGGGCATCCCGCTGCTCTCGCCCTACGCCGAGGCCAATGTGCCCCCGGACGCGGACCTCGTGGTGGTGGGGAACGCGCTGTCCCGGGGGAACCCCGAGGTGGAGGTCGTTCTCGACCGGAAGCAGCCCATGACCAGCATGCCCGCGCTGCTCGCCCAGGAGTTCCTCCGGGGCCGTACGTCCCTCGTGGTGGCCGGGACCCACGGGAAGACGACGACGACGAGCCTGCTGGCGTTCCTCCTGGCCCGCGCGGGACTGGATCCCTCGTTCCTCGTCGGCGGGATCCCGGTGGACTTCGGCCGGAGCTACCGGCTGGGGCGGGGGCGCCATTTCGTCGTCGAGGGGGACGAGTACGACTGCGCCTTCTTCGACAAGCGCCCCAAGTTCGTCCACTACCTTCCCGACGTCGCCGTCGTCGGGAACGTCGAGTACGACCACGCCGACATCTATCCCGACCTCGCCGCCGTCCAGACGGCCTTCGTGCGTCTCCTAAACGTCGTGCCGCGCCGGGGGCTCGTCGTCGCGGGGATCGAGAGCCCGGCGCTGCGCGAGATCCTGTCCATGGCTCGGTCTCGCGTCGAGACCTTCGGCATCGGCGTCGAGGCCGACTGGCGCGCCGACGACGTGCGTCCGGACCGCGACGGCTGGCGCTTCCGCCTGCGGAGGGGTGGACGGGACCTGGGCGAGTTCGTGCTCGGGATCCCCGGCGAGCACAACGTGCGCAACGCCCTGGCGGCGCTGGCCGCGGCCGCCGAGGCGGGGGTCTCTCCCGAGTCCTGTTGGGAGGCACTGGCGGCTTTTCGGGGCGTTCGCCGCCGGCTGGAGCTGCGGGGTCGCGAGGGCGGCGTCGCGGTCTACGACGATTTCGCGCACCACCCGACGGCGGTCCGGGAGACGCTGCGCGCTCTCAGGGCGTTGGACGCGGGCGGGCGTCTCATCGCCGTCTTCGAGCCCCGCTCGTACACGTCGCGGACTCGGGTCTTCCAGGAGGACTTCGCCCGGGCCTTCGCCCTCGCCGACGAGGTGATCGTGGCCGCGGCATACCTCCCCGGCAGGGTGCCGGACGGGCTGCGGATCTCCGAGGCCGACCTCGTGGGCGCCGTCGAGCGGGAGGGAAAACCCGCTCGCTTCGTCCCTTCGGTGGACGGCATCGTCGCCGCCCTGGCCGCCGAAGCCGGGGAGGGGGACCGGATCGTGATCCTCTCGAACGGCGGCTTCGGGGGCCTCCACGATCGCCTCCTCGCAGCCCTCGCGGCCCGCGAGGGACTCCCTGCTGGACCCGCCTTCCCGCCTGTGGTATAGCTTTCCCGCTCAACCGAACGATGTTCCTGTGAAAGCCGACGACACCCAACCCCATGGTGGGCGCCGCACGCGTGGGTTCTCGCGTCTACGCGGAGCGCGGCCTGGCCCGCTCGATCTGAAGGAGGACGGTATGAACCGGCGTCTCCTCGTCGTCGTCCTGGCGGCGCTGCTCGCCTCGACGACCGCGATGGCACAACAGACGGGCAGCATCAAGGGAACGATCAAGGACGAGACCGGCGCCGCTCTCCCCGGCGCCACCGTGACTCTCACGGGGCCCGACTCGCGGAACAGCACCAGCACCGGCGAAGGCGGGTACCACTTCGACAACCTTCCGGCCGGCGCCTACAAGGTCGCCGTCCAGCTCATCGGCTTCGGCACGCAGGAGCAGAGCGTGACGGTGTCGGGGGGGTCGGCTGCGGACGTCCCGTTCACCCTCCTGGTCGTCCTGCGCGGCGAGGAGGTCACCGTCTCGGCCTCCAAGGTGGAGACCCGGATCGTGGACGCTCCGGCGACGGTGAGCCTCGTGACCAGCGAGACCATCGCGTCCTCGCCGGCGCAGAACTACGGCGACCTGCTGCGCTCGGTCCCCGGCGTCAACGTGATCCAGACCTCGGCTCGCGACATCAACATCACCGCGCGGCAGGCGACCTCCACGCTCTCGAACTCACAGCTCGCCCTCCTCGACGGCCGCTCGATCTACCTGGACTTCTTCGGCCTGATCCTGTGGGACTTCGTCCCCTCGAGCGCATCGGAGATCAAGCAGATCGAGGTCGTGCGCGGGCCGGCGTCGGCCGTCTGGGGCGCGAACGCCCTGACCGGCGTCGTGAACATCATCACCAAGACGCCGCGGGAGGCCGAGGGGTTCAACGCCACGATCACCGGCGGGACCTTCGAGCGCAAGTGCGACAACTGCTCGAAGCCCGACTCGGGCACGTCCTTCGGCGGGAGCTTCTCCTGGGCCGACGCGCCGAACGACACCTGGTCCTACAAGCTCTCGGCGGGCTACTTCAACTCGGACCCGTTCTCCCGTCCGACCGGCACGATCCCCAAGATCGCCGACCCGCGCATACCGGGCGCGACCTGCAATCCGCTCCTTCCGACTTCGGCCACGAACCCCTGCGTCGGCGGCGGGACGTACCCGACCGACACGACTCCCGGCGCGGGGCAGTTCGGGACGCGCTTCGAGAACTCCGAGACCAGCCAGCCCAAGGTGGACCTGCGCGTCGACCAGGACCTGTCCGGCGGCGGCCGGATCACGTACCAGGGCGGCTACGCGGGGACCGAGGGCATCGTCCACACGGGCATCGGGCCGTTCGACATCCAGAGCGGCTCGTACATGGCCTACGGCAAGGTGAACTACAGCAACGGAGCCTTCAAGCTGAACGTCTTCGCCAACTTCGTGGACGCCGAGGCCCCGAACCTGCTCCTGCCCGATCCGGTGACCAGCCAGCCGGTGCAGCTGAACTTCAAGACGCAGACCTTCGACCTCGAGGTCGGCCACTCGAAGGTGCTCGGCGGGAAGCACATCGTCACGTACGGGGGCAACGCGCGCCGTAACAACTTCGACATCACCCTCGCCCCCGACTCCGAGGACCGGAACGAGTTCGGCGGGTACCTCCAGTGGGAGGTCTTCTGGGAGAAGTTCCGCTTCTCGGCCGGCGCGCGCGTGGACAAGTTCGGGAACCTGGACGACCCGGTGTTCTCGCCGCGGGTCTCGGCGATCTTCAAGCCCGCCAGGGCCCACTCCATCCGCGCGTCGTTCAACCGCGCCTTCCGGTCGCCCTCGACGATCAACAACTTCCTGGACCAGGCGATCGTCGCGCCGGTGGACCTGCGGGCCCTCGCGGCCTTCGGCGTGCCGCCCGCCCTCGTGGCGACGCCGTTCCCGCTGGTCGTCTTCGCCGTGGGGAACGAGACCCTCGAGGAGGAGCAGCTCACGGCGTACGAGGTCGGCTACACGGGGACGTTCTCGGGCAAGACCACGGTCACCGTGGCCTTCTACATCAACGACAAGGACGACGACATCAACTTCTCTTCGCTCCCGACCAACACCGACCCCTACACGCCCGCGAACCCGCCGCCCGGCTGGAACCAGAAGTTCGGTCCCCTCGGCCCCATCCTCCTCGGAGCCATGGCGCAGCGGGGGATCTTCCTGCCGCGGACGGCCTTCACGTACCTGAACCTGGGGCCGCTGCGGAACCGGGGCTTCGAGGCGGGGATCGACCACGCGTTCAACGCCGAGTTCAACGCGTACGCCAACTTCTCCTGGCAGGACGAGCCGGAGGTCCAGGATCCGCCCGCCGGCAAGGAGGCCTTCCCGACGGGCGAGCTGGCCTTCCCGGCGAAGAACCGGTTCAACGCGGGCATCAACTGGAACACGAAGCGCTTCGTGGGCAACCTCTCCTACAACCACTCCGACGAGGCCTTCTGGGCCGACGTGCTCACGAGCGAGTACCACGGCTTCACCGACGCCTACGACATGGTGAACGCGACCTTCGGCGTCAAGTGGAGGGACGGCAAGATCGTGACCTCGGTGAAGGGCACGAACCTCAACAACGACGACGTCCAGCAGCACGTCTTCGGCGACATCATGAAGCGGTCGCTCGTAGGGGAGATCCGGGTCAGCTTCTAGACCCGCCGTCGTCGGCTTCACGCCCCCGGGCCTGCCGAGGCCCGGGGGCTTTTCTGTTTTCTGGGGGCCCGGAGAGCGCGGGGCGGTCCCCGCCGACCCGCGGCCAGCTTCCGACAGCGCGCGCCCGATTCACTCGGGCGCGGTGTGTGGGGGGAGCCCGAAGGGCGGAGGCGCTCCCTGCCGACCCGCGGCCAGGCTTCCGGACAGCGAGCGCCCGATTCACTCGGGCGCGAGCGGAGTGGGGGGGAGCCCGAAGGGCGCGGGGGGGTGCTCCACCGACCCGCACCCCCCCGTTCTCTCGACTAAAACTAAAACAGCGTGTAGATGAACGGCGCGACGGCCGTGCCCGACGTGAAGACCACGAGCAGGCCGAGGAGGGCCAGCATCATGACGATGGGGCCGAGCCACCACTTCTTGCGGACCTTCATGAAGGTCCACAGCTCGCCCAGGATCCCGATCTTCTCCTTCGAACCCTCGAACGCCATCTCTGCGTCTCCTTGCCCCGACCGAGGCCGGCTCGATCAGTCCAGTTCGAAAAGCGTCCGCCAGTCCACGTCCTCCTCGAGAGGCGGCTGCGCCTTCTTGTCGAGGAGATACGGGCCGAGGACGAGATAGTCCATGTTCGTCCGCATGAAGCACAGGTACGCGTCGTGGGGGGTGCACACGATCGGCTCGCCACGGACGTTGAACGACGTGTTGATGATCACCGGTACGCCCGTGACCTTCTCGAATTCCCGGATGAGGTCGTAGTAGAGGGGGCTCTCCTCCCGGGTCACCGTCTGGAGGCGCGCCGAGTTGTCCACGTGGGTCACCGACGGGATCACCCGCTTGCCCTCGCGCACCTGCGCCACGAGGAGCATGTAGGGGCTGTCACAGTCGATGTCGAACCACTCCGAGGCTTTGTCGGCCAGGACCGACGGGGCGAAGGGCCGGAATCCCTCGCGGAACTTGATCTTCATGTTGAGGGTATCCCGCATCTTCGGGTCCCGGGGATCCGCGAGGATGCTGCGTCCGCCCAGGGCGCGGGGACCGAACTCCATCCGCCCCTGGTACCAGCCGATCACGTTGCCGTCGGCGATCAGCCGGGCCGTCTTCGTGAGCAGCTCCCGACCGGCCGGGGTCACGTACGGGACGCCTGTCTTGCCCAGGTACTCCTCGATCTCGCCGCCGGTGTAGCCGGGGCCGAGGTACGCGTGGGTCCACGCCTTGCCGCGGGGCTGCTTCTCGAGGGTGTTGTAGACGTAGTGGGCGACGCCCACGGCCCCGCCGGCGTCGCCGGCGGCAGGCTGGACGAAGAGGCGCTTGAACGGCGTCTCGCGGACGACCCGACCGTTGGCCACGCAGTTCAGGGCCACGCCGCCGGCCATGCACAGGTTGCCGAGGCCGGTCTCGTTGTGGATGTACCGAGTCATCTGCAACACGACCTCTTCGCAGACCTTCTGGACGGACGCCGCGATGTCGAACTCGCGCTCGTTCATCCAGGCCTCGGGCTTCCGGGGCGGCCCGCCGAAGAACTCGTCGAAGTTCCCGTTGGTCATCGTGAGGCCGTAGTCGTACGAGAAGTACTTCATGTTGAGCTTGAAGGAGCCGTCCTCGTTGAGGTGGACCATGTCCTTCATGATCCGATCGTAGTGGACCGGCTTCCCGTACGGAGCCAGCCCCATGACCTTGTACTCGGCGCTGTTGACTTTGAAGCCGAGGTAGTACGTGAAGGCGCTGTACAGCAGCCCCAGGCTGTGGGGGAATCGGATCTCCTTGAAGATCGTGATGTCGGTCCCCTTGCCCACGGCGAAGGATGCAGTCGCCCACTCGCCCACCCCGTCCACGGTGAGGATGGCCGCCTCCTGGAACGGAGAGACCAGGAAGCACGAGGCCGCGTGGCTCATGTGGTGCTCGGCGAAGTAGATGGGACCCGCGTAGGGCTTGAGCTCGCGCCGGATGATCGACGGGACCCACAGCTTCTCCTTGATCCAGACCGGCATGGCCTTCCGGAAGGAGTTGAAGGACTTCGGGAAGGTGGCCACGTAGGTGGAGAGCATGCGCTCGAACTTGAGCAGGGGCTTGTCGTAGAA
>JACQGI010000004.1 GCA_016199625.1 Acidobacteriota bacterium
GCGAGGGCGGCCGCACCGTGGGCGCCGGCACCGTCTCCGAGATCATCGAGTAACCGGCGCGCAGCCGCAAGAGGCACGAAGGACCTGAGAGGGGTTCGGGATCATGATGCTGAACGAGAAGATTCGGATTCGCCTCAAGGCGTACGACTACAGGATCCTGGACCAGTCCACGGGAGAGATCGTGGACACGGCCAAGCGGACGGGTGCCCGAGTGGCGGGTCCCATTCCCCTCCCCACGGTGAAGAACCGCTGGACCGTGAATCGCTCGCCTCACGTGGACAAGAAGAGCCGAGAGCAGTTCGAGATCCGCACCCACAAGCGCCTCCTCGACATCTTCGAGCCCACGCCTCAGACGGTAGACGCTCTCATGAAGCTCGACCTGCCGGCCGGCGTGGACGTCGAGATCAAGGCTTTCGGCAAGGAGCACAGCAAGTAGAACGCCCAGAGGCTGAGGGCCGAGGGGCGACGCCGCGACGGTGACCCCGCGCAGGCCAGGGCCTCCGAGAAGGGAAGCAAAGGACAACGACGATGTCAGTCCAGGGAATCATCGGAAGGAAGATCGGCATGACGCAGGTGTATGCCGAAGACGGGCGGGCGATCCCCGCGACCGTCATCGAGGCCGGCCCCTGCGTCGTCGTCCAGCGCAAGGCCAAGGACAAGGACGGCTACTCCGCCGTGCAGATCGGCCTCGTGGAAGCCCGCAAGGTCAAGCGGGTGACGAAGCCGATGGAGGGCCACTTCAAGAAGGCGGGGCTCCCCCCGTGCCGCGTCCTCCGGGAGTTCCGGCTGGAGGACGGCGCGGAAGTCAAGGTCGGGGACAAGATCTCGGTCGCCCTCTTCAACCCCGGCGATCAGGTTCACGTCACGGGGGTCAGCAAGGGCAAGGGGTTCCAGGGCGTGGTCAAACGGCACCACTTCCGCGGCGGCGCCGCCACCCACGGCTCGATGTTCCACCGGGCGCCCGGCTCGATCGGCTCCTCGGCGTACCCGTCGCGGGTCCTCAAGGGGATGCGCGCCGGCGGCCACATGGGGCAGGACCGCGTCACGGTCCGCAACCTCGAGGTGGTCCGGGTCGATGCCGAGAAGAATCTCCTCGTGGTCCGCGGGGCGGTCCCGGGAGCGGGCGGTGGCTACGTGGTCATCCGGAAGAAGTAGGGGACTGAAGGACATGGCCGAAAAGCAGCAGAAGACCCCGGAGAGGAAGGCGGCGGCCACCGGGCCGAAGGCCGAGAAGGCACCGAAGGCCAAGACCGCCAAGACGCCCGCGGCCCCCATTGAAGGGCCGACGGAGAAAATGACCCCGAGTTCCGTGCCGGTGGTCAACGCGCGTAACGAGAAGGTGCGCGAGATCCTGCTGTCCCCCGAGGTCTTCGGGGTGACGGTCAACGAGCATCTGCTCTACGAAGCGGTCAAGCAATTTCGGGCCGGCGGGCACCGCGGCACGCACATGACCAAGAACCGAGCCCTGGTTTCCGGCTCTGGCCGGAAGCCCTGGCGGCAGAAGGGTACGGGTCGGGCGCGAGTCGGCGAGATCCGCAATCCCCTCTGGCGCCACGGCGGGACGGTGTTCGGCCCGGTTCCCCGGGACTACTCCTACGCGATCCCCAAGAAGGCCCGGGCCGCTGCGCTGCGCTCGGCGCTGGCGCAGCGGGCCCAGCAGGGCGCCATCCGGATCGTCGAGAGCTTCCCCGTCGAGGCCCCCAAGACAAAGGTCCTCCGGGGGATCCTCGACCAGCTCGGCGTCACCGGCAAGGCGGTCCTCGTGGATCACCAGCCCGCCGACGCCCTGGTCCTGTCGGGCCGGAACATCCCGGGCCTCAGGGTGGTCGACGACGCCCACCTGACCGTCTACGACGTCCTCGACTGCGAGACCCTGCTGGTCTCCCAGGAGGCGCTCGGCAAGCTGGAAGAGCGGCTCACGCCGTAACGGAGATCCCGATGAAGAACCTTTACGAGGTCATCCGGCGACCGCTGATCACAGAGAAGACCACCACTCTCAAGGAGACGCAGCGCGCTCTCTGCTTCGAGGTCCACCGCGATGCCACCAAGCCGGAGATCAAGAAAGCGGTAGAGACGCTCTTCAGCGTCAAGGTGGCCGACGTCCGCGTCGCAAACGTCCACGGCAAGGTGAAGCGTCAGGGCCGCTACAGCGGCCGTCGCCCGGACTGGAAGAAGGCCTACGTGGTCCTGAAGAAGGGCGAGAAGATGATCGAGTTCTTCGAGCAGGCCTAGGGCGGGGATAAGGCAGATGGCACTCAAGGAGTTCAACCCGACGTCACCCGGCCGGCGCTTCATGACCACCCTGACGTTCGAGGAGGTCACGAAGGACCGGCCCGAGAAGGCCCTCACCGAGCCGAAGAAGCGGACGGGGGGGCGCAACAGCAAGGGCCGGACCACCATCTGGTTCCGCGGAGGCGGCCACAAGCGGCGCTACCGGATGCTGGACTTCCGCCGCGACAAGCACGGCGTTCCGGCCAAGGTCGCGGCGATCGAGTACGACCCGAACCGCTCGGCCCGAATCGCGCTCCTCTGCTACGCCGACGGAGAGAAGCGCTACATCCTGTGCCCCGAGGGGCTCAGGGTCGGGCAGTCCGTGCTCTCGGGAGAGGGGGCGGACATCCTTCCCGGCAACGCGCTTCCCCTCAAGGCCATTCCCGCCGGCACCATGATCCACAACATCGAGCTGCGAAAGGGCAAGGGGGGGCAGATGGTCCGGAGCGCCGGTGCCGCGGCGCAGCTCGTGGCCCGCGAGGGCGACTACGCCCAGGTGAAGCTGCCCTCGGGTGAGGTGCGCAAGGTCCACGCGGACTGTCTCGCCACGGTGGGTCAGGTGGGAAACCTCGACCACAAGAACGTCTCGGTGGGCAAGGCGGGCCGCAGCCGCTGGCTCGGCCGGCGTCCCCACAATCGCGGCGTCTCCATGAACCCCATCGATCATCCCCACGGCGGCGGCGAGGGGAAGACCTCGGGCGGCCGCCATCCCGTCACGCCCTGGGGGAAGCCCACCAAGGGGGCGAAGACTCGCCGCAACAAGCGGACGAACCAGTTCATCGTCAAGAGGCGGAAGTAAGCCATGGCACGCTCGCTCAAGAAGGGCCCCTTCGTGGACGACCACCTCATGAAGAAGGTGGAGGCGATGAACGCCGCTGGGGACCGCAAGGTCATCAAGACCTGGTCCCGGCGCTCCACCATCACCCCGGAGATGGTGGGCCACACCCTCGCCGTGTACAACGGCAGGAAGTTCATCCCGGTCTACGTCACCGAGAACATGGTCGGCCACAAGCTCGGTGAGTTCTCACCCACACGTACCTTCAAGAGCCACTCGTCGAAGGTGGAGAAGGTAGCGAAGGTGGCGGCTGCACCGGGCGCCCCCGGCGCCGCACCCGGCGGCGGAGCCAAGGCCTAGGGGGATGGCGATGCTCGAGGTTCGCGCGCAAGCGAAGTACACCCGGACGTCGGCCCAGAAGGCCAAGCTGGTCCTGGACTTGATCCGGGGCAAGAAGGCCTCGGAGGCGCTCTCGATCCTGCGATTCACCAAGAAGGCGGTGGCCCGCGACGTCGAGAAGGCGCTCCGGTCGGCCATTGCCAACGCGGTCCACGTGGCCGACAGGAACCAAAAGCGGCGTCTCGACGAGGACGACCTCTACGTCAGCCGGTGTTACGCCGACCAGGGCCCCTCGCTCAAGCGGGTGCGGCCCGCCCCCATGGGCCGGGCCTATCAGGTCCTCAAGCGCACCGCGCACCTCACGGTTTGCGTGGCCGAAAGGGAGAAGTAAAGGCATGGGTCAGAAAGTCCACCCCGTCGGGTTCCGACTCGGGTTCAACAAGACCTGGCGCAGCCGCTGGTACGCCGAGAAGGACTACGCGGACCTGCTTCACGAGGACCTGCTGCTGAAGAAGGACCTCAAGAAGCGTTTCAGCCACGCCGGCGTCTCCCGGGTGGAGATCGAGCGGGCGGCCAACAAGCTCAAGATCAGCATCTACACCTCGCGCCCCGGCATCATCATCGGCCGCAAGGGGCAGGAGGTGGACAAGCTGAAGCAGGAGATCCAGAAGCGGACGGGCAAGGAGGTCTTCATCAACATCCAGGAGATCCTCAAGCCGGAGCTCGACTCCCAGCTGGTTGCCGAGTCGGTGGCGCTGCAGCTCGAGAAGCGCATCGCCTTCCGGCGGGCCATGCGGAAGGCCGTGGACGCGGCGCTGCGCTTCGGCGCCAAGGGGATCAAGGTGCGCGTCTCGGGTCGCCTCAACGGGGCCGAGATCGCCCGCTCGGAGTGGTATCTCCACGGGCAGCTCCCGCTCCACACCCTGCGCTCGGACATCGACTACGGCTTTCACGAGGCGCAGACGACCTTCGGCCAGATCGGCGTGAAGTGCTGGATCTACAAGGGCGAGCAGGACGCCCTGCGCCCGGCCAAGGGTCTGTGAGGACGCGCGCATGCTGATGCCCAAGAAGGTCAAGTACCGGAAGATGCAGAAGGGCCGGATGAGGGGGAAGGCCTGGGCGGGAAGCCAGATCTCCTTCGGAGACTATGGCCTCAAGGCCCTCGAGTGCGGCTACGTGACCGACCGCCAGATCGAGGCGGGTCGTATCGCCATCACGCGCTTCATCAAGAGGAACGGCCGGATCTGGATCCGGATGTTCCCCGACAAGCCCGTGACCAAGAAGCCCCAGGAGACGCGCATGGGGAAGGGCAAGGGGGCGCCGGACCACTGGGTGATGGTGGTGCGGCCGGGCCGGATCCTCTACGAAATGGAGGGCGTGCCCGAGAAAGACGCCCGCGAGGCACTCCGGCTCGCCGCCCACAAGCTGTCGGTCAGGACCCGGTTCGTGATGCGGGTCGAGGCGGAGGGGTCGCGATGAAGGCCGAGAAGGTGCGGGAGATGGGCGTCGACGAGCTCCGGGGCAAGGAGAAGGAGCTACAGGAGCAGCTCTTCCGCCTGCGTTTCCAGAAGTCCCTGGGCCAGCTCGACAACGCCCTGAAGATCCGGGAGACCCGGAGGGACATCGCGCGGGTCAAGACCATCCTGAAGGAGAAGGCCGCGGCGGCGCGGTCCTAGCGGGTGACTGAGATGGAGCAGCAGGACAAGAGCGCGGTCCGGCGCCGGCAGGAGCAGGTGGGTGTCGTCGTCCGCGCGAAGATGCAGAAGACCGTGGTCGTGGCCGTGGAGCGCCTCGTGCGCCACGGGCTCTACCGCAAGACCATCAAACGAACGTCCACTTTCATGGCCCACGACGAGAAGGGGGCCAGGAGGGGGGACACGGTGCGGATCGTGGAGACCCGGCCGCTGTCGAAGAACAAGCGGTGGCGCGTGGAGGCGATCCTCAAGAGGGCGGTGGTAACCGAAGCCGACGCCCTGCCGGCGACCCAGGCCTAGGGACGGAGGAGGCGCGCCATGATCCAGATGCGGACGATCCTCGAGGTGGCCGACAACTCCGGCGCCCGGAAGATCTCGTGCATCCTCCCTCTCGGGGGATCCACGGGCCGGTACGCCAGCCTCGGGGACGTCATCACCGCCAACGTGAAGGAGTCGGCCCCCGACGCCCCGGACCCGGTGAAGAAGGGCAAGGTCGTAAAGGCCGTCATCGTGCGGTGCCGGAAGGAGCACCGCCGCCGAGACGGGACGTACATCCGCTTCGACCACAACGCGGCCGTGCTCATCAATGACGCCGGTGAGCCCGTGGGCACCCGCGTCTTCGGTCCGGTGGCCCGTGAGCTCCGGGACAAGAAGTTCATGAAGATCGTGTCGCTGGCCCCGGAGGTGCTGTAGACATGCAGGCGCAGGTCGAGCGGATCCGGATGAAGCTCCGGAAGAACGACACCGTCGAGGTCCTCACCGGCAAGGACGCCGGCAAGCGGGGGAAGGTCCTGAAGGTCATCCCGGAGCGGAACCGCGTCATCGTGCAGGGCGTGGGCTTCGTCAAGAAGCACACCCGCCCGAACCCCCAGAGGAACATCAAGGGCGGCATCGCGGAGCGCGAGGCCCCGATCCACGCGAGCAACGTGGCGATCCTGTGCGGGGAGTGCGGGAAGCGCACGCGGGTGGGCTTCAAGCGCCTCGAGGACGGCCGCAAGGTGAGGATCTGCCGCAAATGCGAAGGAGTGCTGGACAAGTGAGCGCGCGTATCAAAGAGACCTACGTGAAGGAGATCGTCCCGCGCTTGATCAAGGAGCGGAAGTACCCCAACGTCATGGCGGTGCCGAAGCTCAAGAAGGTCGTGGTCAACATGGGCGTGGGCGAGGCGACGCAGAACATCAAGCTCCTCGACGCCGCCATGGAGGAGCTCGGCCGCATCACGGGCCAGAAGCCCGCCATGCGGCGCTCGCGCAAGTCCATAGCGGCCTTCAAGCTGCGCCAAGGGATGCCCATCGCGGCTACGGTGACTCTCCGCGGCGACCGGATGTACGAGTTCGTGGACCGGCTCGTGAGCGTGGCGCTGCCTCGCGTCCGCGACTTCCGTGGCCTCCCGACCAACTCCTTCGATGGCCGGGGCAACTACACCCTGGGCCTCAAGGACCAGATCATCTTTCCCGAGGTCGACTACGCCAAGGTCGAGAAGCTTCGGGGCATGAACGTGACCTTCGTGACGACGGCCAAGACGGACGAGGAGTCCAGGCTCCTCCTCCAGTACCTCGGCATGCCGTTCCGGAATCAGTAGGGGGGAGCAAGTGGCGAAGCTGTCGCTCATTGCCAAGGCCCAGCGGAAGCCGAAGTTCACCGTGCGGAAGTACTTCCGCTGCCGCAGGTGCGGCCGGCCGCGCGGCTATCTCCGCAAGTTCCAGCTGTGCCGCATCTGCTTCCGCAACCTGGCCCTGTCCGGGGACATCCCCGGGGTCATCAAGGCCAGCTGGTAAGCCGAGGGCAAGAGGTAAAAGTCGATGAACATGACCGATCCCGTCGCGGACATGATCACCCGGATCCGGAACGGCGTCCGGGCGAAACTGCCCAGGGTGGACATCCCCTCCTCGAAGCTGAAGGTGGAGATCGCCCGGATCCTCAAGGACGAGGGCTACATCTCCAACTACAAGCTCGCCGAGGACGAGAAGCAAGGGGTCCTGCGCGTGTACCTGAAGTACGCCGCCGGCATGGAGCGGGTCATCACGGACCTGCAGCGCGTCTCGCGTCCCGGCTGCCGGATCTACTGCGGCAAGGACCAGATCCCCCGGGTCTACGGTGGCTTGGGCATCAACATCCTCTCGACCTCCCGCGGCGTGATGACCGGGAGGGCCGCGGCCCGCGAGGGCGTGGGCGGCGAGATACTGGTCAACGTCTGGTAAGGAGCCATCCCATGTCTCGGGTCGGACGCAAAGTCATCGCGATTCCCAAGGACGTCGAGGTGTCCATCGGCGCCGCGGCGCTGCAGGTGCAGGGTCCCAAAGGCAAGCTCGAGACGCCGGTCCCGCCCGGAATCAGCTTCACCCTCGAGGGGGGCCAGCTCACGTGCAAGCGCACCGGGGACGAGCGCCAGCAGCGTGCGTTCCACGGTCTGGCCCGGGCCCTGGCCCAGAACGCCATCAAGGGAGTGACCGAGGGCTTCAGCAAGGAGCTGGACATCGTCGGCGTGGGCTACAAGGCTCAGGTAGAGGGGAACAAGGTCGTCTTCAGCCTGGGGTTCTCCCACCCGGTCGAGTACCGGATCCCCGAAGGGATCAAGGTGGCCATCGACAAGCAGACCCACGTCGTTGTGTCGGGCATCGACAGGCAGAAGGTGGGACAGGTGGCGGCGGAGATCCGCGGCCTCCGGAGGCCCGACCCGTACAAGCAGAAGGGGATCCGCTACGTGGGCGAAGTCCTGAAGAAGAAGGCCGGGAAGGCCGGCGCCACCGGGGCGGCCAAGTAGAGGGAGGACGGGGACGCCCAGGGCCAGAGCGCCCTCGGCAGCGCCCGTTTGAGGCATGAAGGTCAAGACCAAAGAGGACATCCGGACCCGGATCCGGGCCCGCATTCGCAAGAAGATCGCGGGGACGCCGGCGCGGCCCCGGCTGGCGGTGTTTCGCAGCCAGAGCCACATCTACGCCCAGGTCATCAACGACGAGCAGGGCCAGACCCTTTGTGCGGCCTCGTCGCTCGACGAGGACGTCCGCGGCAAGGAGAAGCGCGGGTCCGACGTCGCTGCCGCCAAGGCCGTGGGGGCCCTCATCGCAACCCGGGCCAAGGAGAAGGGGATCTCCGCCGTGGTCTTCGACCGGGGCGGCTTCCAGTACCACGGCAGGGTCAAGGCCCTGGCCGACGCAGCCCGTGAGAACGGGCTGAAGTTCTAGCGGGGTGAAGTGATGGCCGGAGCGAGGGCGCAGACGCAGAAGGTCGACGTGGCGAGCCTGGAGCTCAAGGACCAAGTCGTCTCCATCAACCGCGTCACGAAGGTCGTGAAGGGGGGCAAGAACCTCTCCTTCAGCGCCCTCGTCGTGGTGGGGGACGGCCGGGGCCACGTGGGCTACGGCATGGGCAAGGCCCGGGAGGTCTCCTCCGCGATCAAGAAGGGCGTCGAGGCGGCGAAGAAGAACATCGTCCGGGTCCCCATCACGGAGAAGGGAGCGACGATCCCTCACACGGTGACGGGCAGGTTCGGCTCCGGGAGCGTGCTCCTGAAGCCGGCCTCGGAGGGTACGGGCGTCATCGCCGGCGGACCGGTGCGCGCCGTGATCCAGGCCGCCGGGATCCAGAACATCCTCACCAAGAGCCTCGGCTCGACCACCGCCCACAACGTCGTCAAAGCCACCGTGGATGCCCTGCTGCGGCTGAAGGAGCCTGAGCGCGTGGCACGGCTGCGCGGCAAGGCCGTGGCCGAGATCCTGGGGGCCGAAGAGAAGAAGGCCGAGCCCCCGGTCCAGGCGTAGGCCCAGGAGAGCGAGCAGATGGCCACCAAGAGCAAAGGGGCCCGGGCGACCGGGACCATCAAGATCAGGATGATCGGAAGTGTGATCGGCTGTCCCGAGGGCCAGCGCGCCACGGTGCGCGGCCTCGGGCTCCGGCGGCTCCACCAGGTGGTGGAGCGGCTCGACACGCCCGAAGTGCGGGGGATGGTCAAGAAGGTCCCCCACCTCGTCTCGATCGTCGAGTAGTCCTTCAAGCAGGGGGAGAGCGTGGGTCTTCACAACCTCAAGCCGGCCCGCGGCAGCGTCCGCGACCGCAAGCGCGTGGGCCGCGGCCCGGGAAGCGGCCTCGGCAAGACAGCGGGCCGCGGCGAAAAGGGCCAGAAGAGCCGCAGCGGCTTCAGCCGCAAGGTCGGCTTCGAAGGGGGGCAGATGCCCCTCCACCGGCGGATCCCGAAGCGGGGCTTCAACAACGCCCGCTTCCGGAAGGAGTTCGCCTACGTGAACCTCGGCCGGCTCGAGGTCTTCGATCCGGGCACCATCGTCACCCCCGAGGTGCTGCTCAAGAGGGGCATGATCAGGAAGCTCGCCGACGGCGTGAAGGTCCTCGCCAAGGGCGACCTGACCAAGGCCTTGACCGTGCGCGCCCACAGGTTCAGCGCCAAGGCCCGGGAGCGCATCACCGGGCTGGGTGGCAAGGTCGAGGTCATCGAGGCGTAGTGCCGCACAGGGCGCAGAGGTAATCGATGCTGCAGAGCCTCAGGAACATCTGGGACATCCCGGACCTCAGAAAGCGGGTGCTCTTCACCCTCGGTCTGCTGGCGGTGTTCCGACTGGGGAGCCACATCCCCACGCCGGGGATCAACGCCCAGGCCCTCGTGGATTTCTTCAACCAGAACCGCGAGAACTGGTTCGGCCTGGTGGACATGTTCTCCGGCGGAAACCTGGCGAAGGTCACCATCTTCGCCCTGGGGATCATGCCTTACATCTCCGCTTCGATCATCCTCCAGCTGCTGACCGTGGTGTGGCCCTACCTGGAGAAGCTGAGCAAGGAGGGGGAGCTCGGCCGCCGGAAGATCACCCAGTACACGCGCTACGGCACCGTTCTCCTCTCGATCGTACAGTCCCTGGGAATCGCCTTCTATCTGGAGAACCTCACGCTCTCGGGCAACTTCAAGATCGTCGAAGGTCCCGGCGTCGCCTTCAAGATCATGACGGTCCTGACGCTCACGACCGGAACCGCCTTCATCATGTGGCTGGGCGAGCAGATCACCGACCGTGGTATCGGCAACGGCATGAGCCTCCTCATCTTTGCGGGGATCGTCGTGGGCTTCCCCCACGGGCTCATCGACACATTCACGAAGATCCAGAAGGGCGAGCTCGGGCTGCTGGCGACCATCCTCCTCGTCGGGATGATGGTGGCGGTGGTCGCCGCCATCGTGTTCGTGGAGCGGGGGCAGCGGCGCATCACGGTCCAGTACGCGAAGCGCGTGGTGGGGCGTCGCATGTACGGGGGGCAGTCCACACACCTGCCCTTGCGGGTCAACACCAGCGGCGTCATCCCGGTGATCTTCGCCTCGTCGATCATCGCGTTCCCCCAGACCATCGCGTCCTTCTTCCAGGCGAAGAGCCCATGGATGGAGGAGGTCTCGCGGCAGCTCCAGTGGGGGATGCCGTTGTACAACCTGCTCTATGTCTCCTTCATCATCTTCTTCTGCTACTTCTACACGGCGATCGTCTTCAACCCCGACGACGTCGCGGAGAACATGCGGAAGTACGGCGGCTTCGTGCCAGGGATCCGCCCGGGCAAGCGGACGGCCGAGTACCTCGATCACATCCTGGGTCGCATCACCTTCGGCGGCGCGCTCTACCTCGCCCTCATCGCGATGCTCCCCGAGTTCCTCATGGCGGGTTTCAAGGTGGCCCCGATCCCTGTGATCGGACCGTCACTGGACCTCTTCCTGTCCAACAACGGCCTCGCGTGGGTCACGGAGGGACTCCAGCTCAACTTCTACTTCGGCGGGACCTCGCTGCTGATCGTGGTGGGCGTGGCTATGGATACCGTGGCCCAGGTCGAGGCGCAGCTCATCATGCGTCACTACGACGGCTTTGCGGGCAAGGGGCGGAGGGTTCGTGGGCGACGCTAGCCCCCAGGTGGCGCCGGCGAGCTCCGGTCGCGTGATCTTCCTGGGCCCTCCGGGCGCCGGGAAGGGGACGCAGGCCGCCCGCCTGGCCGCCCACATGGGGGTCCCCAAGATCTCCACGGGGGACATGCTCCGCGAGGCCATCGCCCGGGGGACGCCCCTGGGACTGCAGGCTGCCCCGCTCATGGAGAAGGGCGGGCTGGTACCCGACGAGCTGCTCATCGGCATCATCCAGGAGCGGCTCCGGGAGGACGACTGCGCCCGCGGCTACATCCTCGACGGCTTCCCGCGCACGCTGAAGCAGGCCGAGGGCTTCGAGTCCATGGCGGGGGGCGACCGGACGGCGGAACTCCTGGTGTTCAGTGTGGAGGTGCCGCGCCCCGAGCTGCTCCGTCGGCTCTCGGGTCGACGGTGGTGTCCGAGATGCCAGGCCACGTACCACGTGGAGACGAACCCGCCGAAGCGCGAGGGGCTCTGCGACCGGGACGGGATGCGCCTCATCCAGCGCGAGGACGACAAGGAGACCGCGGTGGCGCGGCGACTGGCGGAGTACGACGAGCGCACGGCGCCTCTCATCGACCACTACTGCCGCCGGGCGCGGTTCCACCGGGTCGACGGGCACCGGCCCGTGGACGCGGTCTTCGACGAGCTCAAAGGGCTCCTGGAGGCGGCGCGATGAGCGTCCAGAAGTCCTCGGGCGAGCTCCAGAAGATGCACCGCGCGTGCCGGATCGTCGTCGAGACTCTCGGCGCCCTGGCCGAGGCTGCTCAGCCGGGAGTCAAGACGAAGGAGCTCGACCGGATCGCCCACGAGCGCATCCGTAAGGCAGGGGCGAAACCGGCGTTCCTGGGCTACCGCGGCTACCCCGCCACCCTGTGCATCTCCGTGAACGAGGAAGTCGTTCACGGGATCCCCGGCGAGCGGAAGCTCCGGGAGGGGGACATCGTCGGTCTCGATCTCGGCTGCGTGGTGGACGGCTTCTACGGCGACGCCGCGCGGACGGTGGGCGTGGGTCAGATCAGCTCCCAGGCCCGACGGCTCCTCGAGGTGACCGAGCAGGCCCTGCACCAGGGCATCGCGCAGTGTGGGCCCGGCCGCCGCGTGGGGGACATCGGCCACGCCGTGCAGAAGCACGCGGAAGCCCACGGATACTCGGTGGTCCGAGAGTTCGTGGGCCACGGGATCGGCACCAACCTCCACGAGGAGCCCCAGGTCCCCAACTACGGGCCGGCCGGACGGCGCGAGCGCTTGGTGTCCGGCATGTGCCTCGCCATCGAGCCCATGGTCAACGTCGGACGACCCGATGTCCGGGTCCTCGACGACGACTGGACCGCGGTGACGGTGGATGGGAGCCTCTCGGCCCACTTCGAGCTGACCGTGGCCGTGACACCCGAAGGGCCGTGGATCCTCTCGGAGCCGTACCCTTACGCGGAGGCCCGGCATGCCTAGCGCGGCGCCGCGGACGATCGACGTGAACGCCCGCGTGGTCGAGGGGCTGCCCAACGCCCTCTATCGCGTGGAACTGGAGGACGAGGCGCGGACCGCCGTGACGGCCCACGTCTCGGGGAGCGCCGGGATCCTACGGGTTCGCCCTGGAGACGAGGTGGTCGTGGAGCTGATGCCGTACGACGCGACCCGGGGCCGGATCGTGAGGAAGCGGTGAAGGAGGTCCTCGCTTCGCGAGGGCAAGCCCTGTTGGTGAGGCGATAGAGAGATGAAAGTCAGGTCGTCGGTCAAGAAGATCTGCGTGAAGTGCAAGGTGGTGCGGAGGGCCGGAGTGGTCCGGATCATCTGTCCCAACCAGAAGCACAAGCAGAGGCAGGGGTAGAGGCATGGCACGCATCGCAGGCGTCGACCTTCCGCGGCAGAAGCGGGTCGAGATCGCCCTCACGTACATCTATGGCATCGGTCAGGCCCGGAGCCGGAAGATCCTCGGGAAGGCCGGCATCGACGTGAACGTGCGGGTGAAGGACCTTTCCGAGGAGGAGGTGAGCCGCATCGCCAAGATCATCGAGGGCGAGGGCGGCATCGAGGGCGACCTCCGCAAGGACATCGCCATGAACGTCAAGCGGCTCATGGAAATCGGCTCGTATCGCGGCATGCGCCATCGTCGCAACCTTCCGGTGCGGGGCCAGCGGACCCACACCAACGCCCGGACAAGGAAGGGGCCCCGCCGGGCCATGGTCCGCAAGGCCGCGGCCCCGAAGGTGTAAGGAAGAGGTAGGAAGACATGTCGACGCCGTCCACGACGAAGCCCGCGGTCAAGAAGAGCAAGAAAGAGAAGAAGCACGTCGTCCACGGGATCGCCCACGTCCACGCGTCCTTCAACAACACCCAGGTCACCATCACTGACCTGGAGGGGAACGTGGTGACGTGGTCGAGTGCCGGGACCCTGGGCTTCAAGGGGTCCCGGAAGGGGACGCCCTTCGCCGCGCAGCAGGCTGCCAACGCCGCCGCCATGGCGGCCAAGGAGCACGGCCTGCGGTCCGTCGACATCCGGGTGAAGGGTCCCGGGAGCGGCCGCGAGTCGGCGATCCGGGCTCTCCAGGCTGCGGGGGTCGAGATCAAGTCCATCCGGGACGTGACCCCGATCCCCCACAACGGCTGCCGGCCGCCCAAGCGGCGCCGCGTTTAACGGAGCGAGAAAGTGGCTCGATACATCGGTTCTGTCTGCCGCCTCTGCCGCCGCGAGGGCATGAAGCTGTTCCTCAAGGGCGACCGCTGCTTCACCGAGAAGTGCGCCATCGAGAAGCGCAACTACGCCCCGGGGCAGCACGGCAAGGGCGGGCGCGTGAAGAGCAAGCTCCAGGGCTACGGGCTCCAGCTCCGGGAGAAACAGAAGACGAAGCGTCTCTACGGCATGCTCGAGGGGCAGTTCGCCCTGACCTTCGACCGGGCGACCCAGGAGAAGGGCGTCTCGGGCGAGGTGCTCCTCCAGAAGCTCGAGCGGCGGCTGGATAACGTCGTCTACCGCCTGGGCTTCGGCAGCTCGCGGGCCCAGGCGCGACAGCTCGTCCGCCACGGCCACGTGCGTGTCAACGAGAAGAAGCTGAACATCCCGTCCTTCCAGGTGAAGCCGGGAGACGTCGTCTCCCTAGGCTCCCGGGCGACGAAGAACGCCCTGGTGGCGGCTTCCGTCGAGGCGGTGAAGGGCCGTGGCGTCCCGAAATGGCTGGATTTGGACGCCGCCGCCATGAGGGGGAAGGTCCTGTCCCTGCCCGCGAGGGACGACGTGAACTTCCCGATCCAGGAGCAGCTCATCGTCGAGCTGTACTCGAAGTAAGAGAGGCCAGAAAGAATCATGCTGTGGAAGGGGTTCCAGAAGCCGAAGCGCCTCGAGGTCGACCGCGAGACGCTCACCGACCACTACGGGCGCTTCTACGCGCAGCCCTTCGAGAGGGGCTTCGCCACCACGGTGGGTAACGCCCTGCGCCGGGTGCTGCTCTCCAGCATCGAGGGGGCGGCCATCACCGCGGTCCGCGTCGAGGGCGTTCTCCACGAGTTCTCGCCCATTCCGGGGGCGATGGAGGACACGACCGACCTGATCCTCAACTTGAAGCGCGTACCCTTCAAGATGCACGTGGAGCACCCGAAGACCCTATACCTCAAGACATCCGAGGCGGGAGAGGTTCGGGCCAAGCACGTCACGCCCGACCCCGACATCGAGATCCTCGACCCCGAGGCCTATATCGCCACCCTCGGCCAGGGCTCGACGCTGTCGATCGAGATGCGCGTGAAGCAGGGGCGCGGCTACGTGTCCGGGGACCGCAATTTCGACGAGGATCTGTCCATCGGCTGGATCCCCCTCGATTCGGTCCACTCGCCCATCAAGAAGGTCAACTACTTCGTCGAGGCCGCCCGCGTCGGCCAGGCCACCGACTACGAGAAGCTCACCCTCGAGGTCTGGACCAACGGCGCCGTGACGCCCCGCGACGCCGTGGGCCTCGCCGCCAAGCTGATGAAGGACCACCTCACGATCTTCATCAACATCGAGGAGGAGGACGAGGCCGGAGAGGCGCCGGTGGAGATCTCCGAGGCCGACCGCGAGGTGTGGTGGGAGAAGCTCAACAAGAGCGTGGACGAGCTCGAGCTGTCCGTCCGCTCCTACAACTGCCTGAAGAACGCCAACATCCGCACCATCGGCGACTTGGTCCAGAAGACCGAGCCCGAGATGCTCAAGACCAAGAACTTCGGGCGCAAGTCCCTGAACGAGATCAAGGAGATCCTCTCCCACATGGGGCTCTCGCTCGGGATGAAGCTCGACAACTGGCCCCAGGCCCAGAAGCAGTAGGCGAGGCACCACAATGAGACACCGGGTCGCGTACCGCAAGCTGGGGCGCATCACGCCCCACCGGATCGCGCTGCTCCGCAACCTGGCCACGGCTCTCTTCGAGCGGGAGCGCATCCGGACGACGCTGATCAAGGCCAAGGAGCTGCGGCCCTTCGCCGAGCGGTTGATCACCCTCGCCAAGCGCGAGGACGACCGGCTCCATGCCCGCCGGCTCGCCCTCCGCGACATCCAGGATCCCAGAGTGGTGAGGAAGCTGTTCGAGACTCTCGGGGCTCGCTACTCGACGCGGCCGGGCGGCTACACGCGGATCCTCCGCCTGGGACCCCGGAAGGGCGACGGCGCGGAGATGGCGATCCTCGAGCTCCTCGGCTCCGAGTACCAGCCGGCGAAGAAAGACGAGAAGGGCAAGGCGACCGAAAAGACCGAAAAGACCGACAAGGCCGGGAAAGCCGAGTCGGCGTCCAGGGACCAGGCCAAGAAGCCGCCCAAGACCGGGCGGCGCAAGGGGAAGGCCGCGGAGGCCTCCTAGCAGCGTATCGGCGTCAGGGCTCTCTTGGCGCCGGTCGCACGGTCGCCGAGGCCTGCGTCGCCCCGTACTCGAAGACGGCCACGAGATACAGACGGTCCGCCGACACCCGCCGGAAGACCCACGTCTCGACGGCCTGGGAGGCAGCCGTCTTCAACGGATCTGGGCCTTCCGCCAACTGCACCGTTGTCGCCCCCGCCGCGTCGACCGAAAAGCGGACCTCGACACCCCCCGTGATCCCGCCGATCCGGGCGAGCGGGGGCACGACGGGGCGGCGGCCACGCGCGAGGTCGGGAGCGCCCGGGGCCACCACCACGTCCGCGACCGAGGACACGCCCGCTCCCACGGCCGTGCTCGATCCGGGGCCCAGCGCCGGCGCCGAAACCACTTCCGTCGCCGCTGACTGCTGCGCCGGTGGCGCTGTGCCCGGCGGGGGCTCTCCCGTCGCCCCGGCGGGCGCCGGTACCGGAGACGGTGGACCGGCGGCCACCGGGGCCGGCGCGTGCGGGGAAGGCGAAGGGCTCGCCGCGGCGGTGGGAGGGGGCTGCGGCGAGGGCTCGGGAGCGACCGCGGTCTCGCTGCGGCGGAGGCCGTTCACGCGGATGTCGACGTGGGCGGGCTCCCCCTTGCCGGCCGGGACGAAGTCGGCCTCGACGCGGAACGAGACCATGGCTTCGTCCTCCTCTGGGGCGAAGCGCCAGGTCCGGAGCGCCTGGATGAGCGCCTCGGACCACGGTGCGTCTCCGCTCCTGATCAGGGCCTCGGCCACCCGGCCGTCCGCCTCGAGCGTCACCTCGGCGACGACGGTGACCGTCCCCCGACCCGGCGGGCCCGCTGGGTGGGCGGGAACGGCTCCCGAGCGGAGCTCGGGGATGCCTTCCTGCCGCCAGACCTCGGGGAGCTTCATGGCGAAAGTGATCGGCACCGTCAGGCGCACGCGCACGGGCCTGCCGTCCAACTTCGTCACCTCGTATTCCCACTTCCGTACGGCAGCCAGTGCCGCCTCGTCGAAGGGCGGCACGCTGCGCAGGACCTCGGCCGACGCGACCTTGCCCTGCTCGTCGATGACGAGGTCGAGGATGACGATCCCGCGCAGCCCCTGTTCGCGGGCCTCCGCCGGGTACTCGGGCTGGACGGTCTTCGTGCGCCTGGGTACAGGGACCTCGGTGCCCGCCACCTTCGCGGCCGGGTCGGGCTCCTGGGCCCACGAGAGGGAGCACGCCGCGAGGGCGCAGAGAGCAAGGGAAAGGAAGGGCAGGGCCTTCGTCTTCATCGCACCCAACCGTTCATCGCACCCACACGTCGCTCGGCCCCTCCCATGAGATCTCCGCGTCCTCGTGCCCCGACCGAAGCCGGCCCGCCTACTCCTCGTTCTTGACCTCGCCCCGCTCGGCCCTGGCCGCTGCGACGACCTTCTCCTGGAGCTGGAAGGGCACCTCGTCGTAGTGCGACAGCTCCATGTGGTACGAACCTCTCGCCCCGGTCATGGAGGTGAGGTCGGCGTCGTAGGAGAGCATCTCGGCCATGGGAACCTCGGCCTTGATGATCTGCAGGCTCCCCTTGGGCTCCATTCCCTGAGGACGGCCGCGACGGCTGGAGAGGTCGCCCATGACCGCCCCGGCGAACTCCTCCGGCACCGCGATCTCGACTTTCATGATGGGCTCCAGGAGCGTGGGCTTGCACCTGGCCACGGCATCCTTGAAGGCGAGGGAGCCCGCGATCTTGAAGGACAGCTCCGAGGAGTCCACGTCGTGGTACTGGCCGTCGAACAGCTCCACCTGGAAGTCGACCATCGGGTAGCCGGCCACGGGTCCCCTGTGGCGCGCCTCCTGGATCCCCTTCTCCACCGCCGGGATGAAGTTCCTGGGGATCGAGCCGCCGAAGATGTCGTCCACGAACTTGAAATCTTCGCCGCGGGGCAGTGGCTTCATGCGGATCTTGCAGTCGCCGAACTGGCCGTGGCCGCCAGTCTGCTTCTTGTGCCGGCCGTGCCCCTCGGCGGCGGCCTTGACGGTCTCGCGGTAGGGGATCTTGGGCTTCTTGAGATTGACCTCGACCTTGTAGCGCTTCCGGAGCTTGGCGACGACCACCTCGACGTGGAGCTGGCCCGCCCCCGAAAGGAGCATCTCGTGCGTTTGCGCGTCACGGGAGATCCGCAGGACCGGGTCCTCCTCCATGAGCCGATGCAGCGCCTGGGAGATCTTGTCTTCGTCGCCGCGAGTCTTAGGCTCTATGGCGAAGGTGGTGCTGGGCTCCGGGAACTCCACGGGGGGAAATACGATGGGGCTCGCCTTGTCGCAGAGCGTGTCGCCCGTCTGGGTTTCCTTCAGCTTCGCGACGGCACCCAAGTCGCCCGCCTGGATCTCGGGCACCGAGGTCTGGTTCTTGCCTTGGAGCAGGAAGAGCCCCCCGACGCGCTCTGCCGTGTCGCGGGTGGCGTTGTGGACGTTGCCGTCCGCCTTGAGGACGCCGGAATAGACCCGGAAGAGCGAGATGCGGCCCGCATGAGGGTCGGCAAGGGTCTTGAAGACGAAGGCCGAGAACGGGGCGTCCGCGGCGGGCTTGCGGCTGGCCTCGCCCTTCTGGGCGGCATCGGTGCCCGTCGCGTCCCCACGCTCCGCCGGCGAGGGGACGAGGTCCACGATGGCGTCGAGGATCGGGTGAAGCCCGACGTTCCGCGCCGACGAGGCCGCGAATACGGGGAACAGCTTCCCCGCACGCACGGCCTGATGCAGGCCTCGGACGAGGTCCTCCTGCGGCAACGTCCCCTTTTCGAAGAACTCCTCCATGAGCTCCTCGTTGGTCTCTGCGACCATCTCGACGAGCCTGTCCCGGAGGGTCCGCTCCGCCTCGCGGAAGCGCTCGGGGACGTCCACGGCCTGGAACTTGCCGCTCTGGTCGTCGCTATAGACGTCGGCCTTCTCGGTGAGCAGGTCGGTGACCCCGACGAACCCCTTCTCCTCGCCGAGCGGGATGACGAGGGGCACCACCCCCCTTCCGAACGCCTTCTCGAGAACCTCGAGGGTCCTGGTGAACGAGGCCCGCTCGCGATCCATGCGATTCACGACGATCAGGCGTGGAAGCCCCAGATCGGAGGCGAGGCCCCAAGTCTTCTCCGTCTGGACCTCGACGCCGGCCACGGCGTCTACGACGACGATGGCGGCGTCGGCGACCCGTACGGCTGCCTTGGCCTCGGAAAGGAAGTTGGCGTAGCCCGGGGCGTCGAGGACGTTGATCTTGGTCTTCCTCCACTCGCCGAAGGCCAGGGCCGTCTGCAGACTGATCCGGCGCTCGATCTCGTCGGGGTCGAAGTCGGTGACCGTCGTGCCGTCCTCGACGCGGCCCTGCCGCGTCACGGCCCCCATGTCGAACAGCATGGCGGAGACCAGGGAGGTCTTGCCGCAGCCGCCATGGCCCACGACCGCCAAGTTGCGGATGCCGGGAGCCTCGTAGACCTTCATGCCACCCCCCAAAGAGCGTGCTGAGCGCGGCCCCGCGGCCCGCGGGGCCGGAAAGACCCGCGGATCATAGCACCCGCCGTCCGGGGTCGCCAGGGTCGCGCCGCGGGGTGGGCGGGCATAAGATTAGACCGTGGGGCTCCTGTCTCCCAGGTTCGTCGTCGCCTTCGACGCCGCGTCGGTCTCGGGCGCCCTGCTCTGGCGGCGTCCCTGGTCGGTCCGCGTGCGGACGCTCGCGCGGGTGCCCCTGCCGCCGGGAGCGCTCGTCCCCCACCCTCTCGAGGAGAACCTCGTGGGTGCGGCGGCCGTGCGGGAGGCCCTCCGCTCCCTCACCCGGTCCCTCGGTGCGGGCGCGGGAAGCGCCCTCGTCCTCCTCCCGGACGGGATTGCACGGACGCTGCTCGTGGACGTGCCTCCCCGCACCGACCCCGTGCAGTTCGCCCGCTTCCGTCTGGCGGCCCAGCTTCCGTACGCGCCGGGTGAAGCCGTGGTCGACGTCCTGCCCGTCGGGCGGCGCTGCTATGTGGCGGGCGCCGTGCGGCGCGGCCTCGTCGCCTCGTACGAGACGGCGGTGGCCGAGGCGGGCCTCGTCCAGGAGAGGCTGGACCTCGCCCCACTCGCCGCGCTCTCGGGACTGATGCGACGACCCCCGGCCTCGGCACCCTCCGTGGACGTGATCCTGGGCGACGCCGCCGTCTCCCTCGCGGCTTTCGAACGTGGCGCGCTGCGAGCGTTACGCAGTCGCCGCCGGGATCCCGGCCCCGACGAGCCCTCGCGCCTCCGCGAGGAGGTGGACCGCACGGCGAAGCTGGCCGGACTGGCGCCTCCCGTGCGCGTCCGGGTCGTGGGCGCCGGAGCACCTGCCGTCATTCGCGGCCTCTCGTTCGGCGGTCGGCCCGCGGAGCCGGGGTGGGGGCCGTCGGAGGCCGGGCTGTCGGTCGAGTCGGCTGAGTTGGCCTGGTACGGCGCGGCACTCGCGTGAGGATGCCCGACTTCTCCACACGGCGTCGCGTGAGCCGCCCCGGCCAGGGTGAGACCTGGCTGCTCGGCGCGGCCCTCGTGGCCACGGTCGTCTCGGCGTACGAGGCCTCCTCAGCCTGGGCGTGGCGGGGCGCAGCGCGTGGTGCCCTGGCCGCCGCCCGACACGAGGCCGAGGCGCTCGATTCCAGGCGGCGGTCCCTCGAGAGGCGAGGCGGAACGTCAGGCGATGCCCTTGCCTCCCAGATCCGGCTCACCGAGGACGCGCCGCCCTCGCGCGTCATGGCGGAGATCGCAGCGCTCCTGCCCCCCGACGCCCGGCTCGAAGGGGTCACGTTGCGCTATGGCCGAC
Organism: Acidobacteriota bacterium; assembly: GCA_016199625.1. GTDB lineage: Bacteria > Acidobacteriota > Vicinamibacteria > Fen-336 > Fen-336 > JACQGI01. The sequence goes on from JACQGI010000004.1 coordinate 20,566, forward strand.
GCCTCGCCCTGGACATGCAAGTGGTCGGTCGCTCGGCGCCCGCCTACGACCTGTTCCTCAAGCGGCTAGCCGAGTCGCCGAGCTTCGAGGAGGTCGTACCGGGAGCCGAAACCCGCGAGGGCCAGGTGCAGGCCTCGGTGCAAGCGCTCTATCGCCCCGGGGGCCGTCCGTGAGCCCGCGCCGCGTCGCGGCCGCGCTGCTCGTTCTCTCCGGGGCGCTTTGGCTGGGCGTCGCCCGACCGGCGCGGAGGGAGGCGGAGGCCGCCCGCCAGGAGCACCGCCGCCTCCTGGAGGCGCGACGTCAGGCCCGCTCGCGTGTCGAGCGACTCGAGTCGAGCGACGCTGCCCACCGCCGGGCCGCGGGCGCCCTGGCCGCGGGCGGGAACGCCGTCACGGCGCTGCGCCGGTGGGTTCTCGACGCCCTCCAGGGCGCGCCGGTCCGGGGAGTGCGCCTCGAGGTCCGCCCGGCGCCTCCCCCCGCCGCGGTCTCCCTTCATCTCGCCGCCGAAGGCCCGAGCGGCGACGTCCTCCTCGTCGCGGGCGAGATCGCCCGCCCCGGCGGAGGACTCGTCCTCGACACGGTCCGTCTCACGCGGACGCCTGGAGGGCTGCTCCTCGGCCTGGACGCCCTCGGCCTCGGGGCGCGGCGGTGAGGCGGCGCGTCGTCGTGCTCGCGCTGGGCCTGTGCGCCTTCGGCGTCTTTCTCACCCGCGGCGCCGGTCCGGGGCCCGCGCCCACTCCGGGGGACTCACGGCCCAGGCCGACGAACGCGCCCCCGCCGCTCACTGCGCCGTCCATGCCCTCCCTCGACGCTCGCGATCCGTTCCGCTTCGCCGAGGAGGACTCGGCCCCCCCTCGGGGGCCGGCTCCCGGGGTGCCGGTGGCCGTGACCGCCGCGCCGCCTGCGCCGCCAGGGCTCCGCCTCGTCGGCCTGGTCTCACGCGGCGGGCGGCTGCACGCGGCGCTCGCTGCTGCCGGAGACGTCGTGGTCGCCGCACCCGGGGACGAGGTCGCGGGCTATGCGGTCGTCTCCGTAGACGAGGAGGCGGGAGTCCATCTCCGATCGCAGGACGGCACGACGATCGTGCTCCCGCCACCCTCCTGACGCCAGAGCTACCCGCGCCTCCCGAACGTCAGGGCGAGCAGTCCCTCGAGAACGACCCGACCGGCCCCGAGGCTTACAGCCACACCGGCGACGAGTGCCGCGCCCGTGATCACGATCTCCATGAGCCCACCTCCGCCCAGGATCGTGGCGAAGCACGTGCCGGCCGCCCGAACGGAGCTTCTCTCGACGCACCAACGAGTTGGCGATCCGCCCGCAGGGGAGCGCCGTGTCCAGCGGGACACGCAACGTTTCCCTCGGTACACGCGCACGCGTGTCCCGAGGCTCGCGACACTCGTCCCGAGGTTTTGTTGACGCTCCTGGAACCGCATGCTAGATTGGCGCGAAATCGCGCTTCTCTCTAGAGAAAGGCCGTCCATGGCCAAGAAGGAAAAGTTCGGGAAGTTCGTCCTGTTGGAGGAAGTCGAGACCTCCGGCCTGGGCACCGAGTACCGCGCTGCCAAGCTGGGTCCCACCGGCCTCGAGAAGATCGTGAGCGTCCTCCGGCTGGGCTCCGCGGTCTCCAGCAACGCCGACGTGGCGAAGAGCCTGATGGACCAGGCGAAGGTCGCCGCACAGCTCCAGAGCCCGAACGTCGTCAAGATCTACGGTATCGGCAAGGTCGACGCGGCCTATTACATCTCCTACGAGTTCATCGAAGGCAAGAGCCTCAAGGCCATCTTCAATCGCTGCCGGCAGGAGGGCTTTCCCTTCTCGGTGGATCACACGCTTCTCATCGCCAGCAAGATCTGCTCGGCTCTCGAGTACGCCCACGGGCGCAAGACCGAGGCAGGCGGCCGCTACTACCACGGACTGCTCACCCCGGCGGGCGTCATCGTGTCCTACGAAGGCGAGGTCCGTGTGCGCGGGTTCGGCTACTGGCCCGGTCGGGTCCGCGAGGCGGGGCTCTCCTCCGACGAGTCCCTCTACCTCGCACCGGAGCAGTCGTCGGGCGGAACGGGGGATACGCGCTCAGACATCTTCACCGTGGGGGCGATCCTCTACGAGACGCTGACGGGCCACGCGCTTTTCGAGGGAGGGCGGACCGCGGACCTTCCGGCGCGGCTCTCCCAGGCGCGCCTCCAGAGCCCGTCGGGCGACGACGACTCGCTGCCCAAGCCCATCTCCGAGATCCTGCACCGTGCCCTGGCTGCCGACCCGGCGGGGCGCTACGCGGAGGTCCAGGAGATGCGCAAAGCCATCGACACGCTTCTGTTCTCCGGCGACTTCACGCCGACCACGTTCAACCTCGCCTTCTTCATGCACTCGCTCTTCCGCGAAGACATCGAGCGGGAGTCCAAGTCCCTCAAGGAGGAGAAGGAGGCCGGCTACCTCGAGTACCTCACCGAGGAGCCTGCCGCCAAGATCACGTCGACGACGCTTCCGGGCACGACGGTGACTCCCCGGCCCGCCCCGGCCGCGACGATGGTCACGCCCACGCCGCTGCCCCTCGTTCCGCCACCGCCCAGGCATGAGCCCATCCGTCCTCTTGCCGCTCACCGCGAGGATCCCGCGGGCCACCACGAGCCTCCGCATCGCGAACACCACCCGCTGGCGGAGCCGCCGGGAGGGCTCACGGCGAAGGAGGCTGCCGCCGGGTTCACGTTCCACAAGGACGAGCCCAAGGGCAAGGCGCCGCTCTACGTGGGTCTCGCCGCCGTCGTGCTCCTGGGAGGCGCCGTGACAGCCTACATGCTCGTGGGGCGCGGTGGCTCCGGGACGGGCGGCGGGGGGCCGAGCGCCACCACCGGGGCGGCACCGCCGACGCTGACCGCGGAGGCCGCGGCGGCCCTGGCCAGGGTCAAGGAGCTCGAAGACAAGCTGAAGAAGCTCGAGGACGAGAAGCTCGCGGCGGAGGAGAAGGCCAAGGAGGACGCGGCGGCCAAGGTCAAGAAAGAAGCCCAGGCCAGGGGCCAGGCCGTGGATCCTGCGGCCCTCGAGAAGGCCCAGCGCGAGGCCGCCGACAAGGCCCGGCAGGACCAGGAGCGCAGGGCCCAGGAGGAGCGCCGTCGCCTCGAAGAGGAGAAGAGGGCCGAGGAGGCACGCCTGGCCGAGGAGAAGCGGAAGGCCGATGAGGCCGCCCGCATCGCCGAGGAGCAGCGCAAGGCCGATGAGGCGCGCAAGGCCGCCGAGGCGGCCGCCACGGCCACGACGCTGCCGCCGACGACCGTGGCGGCCCTCCGTGCCGGCAGCCTCGTCAACCTGAGCGACGCCGGCGTCGTCCCACCGATGGTGGACCGCAGCCCCTTGCTCCAGTACCCGCCCATCGCGCTGAGGCAGCGCGTGGAGGGGACCGTGGAGCTGAACGTCCTCGTGGACGAGAAGGGGCAGGTCGTCGACGCGCAGATCGTGACCGCAGCCGGCGGCAAGTCGGGCCTCAACGAAGCCGCTGTCGAAAACGTGAAGAAGCGCAAATACCGCCCCGCCACCAAGGACGGGATCCCCGTGAAGGTCTGGATCCCCGTCCGCGTGAAGTTCGAGCTCCCGAGATAGCCTCCCTCTCCGGGACGGTCCCCGCGAGTCACCCCCTCTCGAGCTCGCCGAGGGCCGCCAGTTCCACGCGAGCGCCTTCGTGCTGTGGATGCGCCGTGAGCACCGCGCGGAGCTGCGCCACCGCCCGCTTGGGCAGCCCCGCCCTCCTGTAGTACAGCGCCAGGCGGTAGCGCAGCTCCACGTCCCCCGGCTCCATCTCGAGGGCCGCAAGGAAGTGGCGTTCGGCCGTGCGGAACAGCGTGCGGTGCTGGGCGAGCGTCACGGCGAGCAAGCGGCGGACGCCGGGGTCCCTGGGGTCGCTCTCGGCGGCCCGCAGGAGCACCGGGATCGCGGCGTCCCGCTCGCCTTTCTCGAGCATCCCGAGGGCCTGCCGGGCGAGGCGGACCGCCTTGCCGTGCGCCTCTGCTGTCACGTCCTGGGCCTTGGCCGGCTCGAGCCCTCCGAGGGTGCGGTCGTACCTCCGGCGCAGCTCGGGATCGGAGAGGATCCGGAAGGCCTCGCGCTGGCGCAGGCGGAGCGTGCTCAGCACCGACGCGAGACGCACGTCTCCCTGCAGCCCCCGCCACTCGCGCTCCTCCTCGTCGGAGAGCCCCCGGTAGCCCGCCGCGAGGGCCTCGCCATCGGCGTCGGGACCCACGCCCAAGACCTCGTAGTGAGTGGCCCGCGGCAGGGCTTCGTAGCGCCGGAGGATCCGCTCCCGCACGGTCTCGACCGGTGGCTCCTCGGCTGCGACCGCGATCCGGAACGTCCCCGTGTCGCCTTCGACCAGCCTCTCCTCCGCTTTCTCGCCCGGCTCGTCGAGGACGCCGCCCACCAGGAGCGCGTAGACGGCCCTCACCAGGAGCGCACGGGGAGCGGGCCGCGCCAGCATGTCCGCGACCCTCATCTCGTCGGCCGCGTCGTTGAGGACGCCGCGCTCCACGGGGGAGAGGTTCACCCGGCTGTAGTCGAAGGGCGGGTGCGTGGAGACCCGCAGGCGGCGGCTCGCGCGCCCCACGGCCTTCTCCAGGCGGTCCACGTCGGGGAAGATGCGCGCCCCCTCGAGGAGCAGCCGATGGGTCGAGAGGTCGAGGGCGAGATCGGCGGGGATCGGCTCCGGATTCTCCTGGAACACTGCGTCGCCGTCGGTCCAGGTGAAGACCGAGAGGACGATCTTCTGCACCTGATGGGCCACCACGCGACCGAGCTCCTCCTCGGTGATCAGGCCCGCGCCGACGAGCTCCTCCCCGAGCCGGCGCTTCTTCGCTCGGATGGCGGCGTGGGCAGCCGCGAACTCCGCCCGGCTGATCCGGCCGAGGCGGATGAGGCTCTCGCCGAGCTTGTCCCCGTCGTGGGTGGACGAAGCGAAGACGATCTGACCCGCGCGGAGGAAGAGCCCCTTGGTCACGTCGCCTTGGGAGAGGACCAGGACGCCGCTTCTCCTCGCACGGAGCAGCCGCCGCAACTCTTCGCTCAGCAGGGTGCGGGCCAGGTCGCCCATTCCGGCGGAATGCTAAGGGGGAGGGGCGGAAAAGGAAAGGGGGCGCCGGCCGGCGCCCCCTGGGTGCTTCGTGTGGATCGAACGCGGTCTAGTACATCCCTCCGCCGTGGCCCATGCCGGGGGCCGCGCCCTTCTCATCCTTCTCCTCGGGGATCTCGGAGACGAGGGCCTCGGTGGTGAGCAGTAGCGAGGCGATGGACGAGGCGTTCTGCAGGGCCGAACGGACGACCTTGGTCGGGTCGATGACGCCGGCGTCGACGAGGTTCTCGAACTTGTCGGTGAGCGCGTTGAAGCCCTCGTCGGCCTTGATCTCGCGGACCTTGGCCACGACCACCGCGCCTTCGAAGCCCGCGTTCTGGGCGATCTGGCGGAGCGGCTCCTCGAGGGCTCGCTTGATGATGTTGACGCCGACCTGGAGGTCGCCGTCGGCCTTGATGCCCTCGACGGTCTTCTGGGCGCGGAGCAGGGCCACGCCGCCGCCGGGGACGATGCCCTCCTCGA
>JACQGI010000013.1 GCA_016199625.1 Acidobacteriota bacterium
CTTCGGGTCCAGGGCGAAGTCGGGACGGAGGACCTTTATGGCCACCGTCTAGTCGAGTGTGCGGTCGTGGGCCTTGTATACCATGACCATGACGCCCCGGCCTAGGAGCCCCCTGATGACGTATCGGCCGTGGAACAACGTCCCCGGGCTGAGGTCGACGGTGACCACGACCTGGGTCGGGCCGGCCGCCATCGAGCTCCCGCAGCTCACGCACGCCGAGGCCGAGTCCTCGTTCTCGGCCTGGCAGGCGGGGCACCTCATGCGCGGCGTCGGCTCAGGGGAAGCGGACGGTCAGGGTGTAACTGATCGGCTGTTCGTATCCGTTCTGGCAGACGTAGAGCTGGTAGATCTGGTTCGTGACCGGTGACGACAGCCGAGCCTCGGTGTTCGAGGCTGGATTGGACTTCGCGATCTCGTTTCCCGACATCTCCTCGTACAGCGACATGGAGAGCTGAGCGACGGCGGCCTGATCGGTCCACGTCACGCTCGCATCGAGGGTGCCGGCCTTGGTGGGGACGAACCTGTAGTCGCGGCAATCGTACTGCGTGAGCGTCCCGGTGAAGGACTGTGCGGTGCGGGTGTCCGTCGGCGCGTCGCTGCCTCCACCTCCCCCCGCGGCGACGGCGACGCCTGCGCCCGCCGCCACGACGACGCCTCCGATAAGGAGTCCCTTCTTGCCGCCGCCCTTCTTCTCCGCCGCCTTGGGCGCCGGGCTCTTCGCCGCCTCCTGTTTCGCCGCCTCGAAGACGTCGATGACCTTGGGCGGGAACTTGTCGGGGGAGAGGCTCAGGTCCTTGATTTGAGTCAAGGCCTCGCGGAACTTGGCCTTCGCCGCCGCCTCGTGCCCCTTGCCCACGTAGGCAATGCCCAAGTAGAGGTAGGCCTGCGACAGGTCCTTGGTCTTCGCGGGATCCGGCGCCAAGCGTCGGGCTGCCGCGTCCAACGTGAGAATTGCGGCGTCGTAGTCCCCTTCGTCCACCTGCTTCATCCCCTTGACGATCTCGGGGTCCACGGACGCAGACTGCGCCAAGCTCCCATTGGAACCGACGAGCAACACCACCAGCAGCAGAGACATCGCTCTGGACATGACCGATGACCTCCTGGGAAGACGGAGGGAGCATACGCCGCTGGTCCCGGCACGGCAAGTCGTCGCTTCAGGCCCTCAGCCGCGGAAGCGTCGCGCCACGGCGCGTGCGACGAGGGCCACGATCTTACGGGCGCAAGCGCCGTCGGGGTCACGGTCGGCGTCGAACTCGGTCACCTCGAGGCCGACGACCCGGCGGGAGGCGAGGAGTGCCGTCAGGAGCTGCGCTGTTTCCTCGAGGCTGAGACCCGGTCCGGGGAGGAGGGGCTCCTTGGCCGGCATCTCCACGGGGTCGATCACGTCGACGTCCAGATGGACGAGCACCGGTCCGTCGGCGTTCGCCACGGCATCGAGAGCCAGCGCGGCGGTGGTCCGCATGCCGAGGCGCTTCGCAGCCGCGGCGGGCAGCGCCAAGCCCAGCTCCCCGAGGGCGACGCGCTCGCCGGGGTCGAGGGCGCGGTAGCCCACGAGGGCCACGTGGTCCGCCGACAGGTCCGCGGCCGGACCGCGGGCCGACGCGAGGAGTTCGGGGCCGCGGCCCAGCGCCAGGGCGAGGGCCATGCCGTTCAGGTAGCCCGAGGGGGTCGTCTCGGGGGTGTTGAGGTCGGCGTCGGCGTCCAGAAAGACGAGACCGACGGGTTGCCCCAGGGCGCTCCGTGCCCCCGCCACCGTCCCCGCCGCCAGCGAACAGTCGCCCCCGAGGACGAGAGCGAACCCCTCGGCGAGTGCGCGGGTCATCTCGTCGGCGGCCGCCCGCGCCGCGCACGCCGCCACCTCGACGTTCCGTGCGCGGGGATGCTCGGGGTCGTCGCGGAAGGGGAACAGCGAGAGGTCCGAGAGGTTGACCACCCGCGGCCCGGCGGCCCGCATCGCCTCGAGGAGCCCGGCCTCGCGCAAGTGGAACGGCGCCCGAGCGAGTCCAGGCGACCGGCCCCCCGCCGCCGAGGGCACGCCAAAGACCGCCACCTTGCCCGACGACATCGCTGAAGTATAATCGGGACTCCGCTCGTCCGATCCGGCGCCACCGAAGCCACGAGGGTCCATGAACATCAAGCTCACGTTCACTCCCATTTCGCAGAACCCCGTCGACCTGCTGGTCGTCGTCCTCGACGAGGCGAAGCGCCTTCACCAGATCGACGACCCGGCTCTGGCCGCCCACGTCGCCCGCGCGGAGACGGGCTTCCGGGAAAAGACCTTGAAGCGCGAGTACTTCGCCACTCTCTCCGAAGGGGCACTCGCGCGCGCGGTTGTCGTCTACTGGAGCGGGCACCTCAAGAGCTGGAACCTCTGGGAGAACCTCAAGACGTTCACGGCCCGCGCGTTGCGCCTGGCCCGCGACTACCACCTGTCGCGGGTGGGCCTCCTCTTGAACGCCGAGGAGGCCGCGCCCCTTCTGGGCAAGGCCGTCGAGGGGGCGGTGGTGGGCGCGTACACCTTCGACAAGTACAAGCAGGAGAAGGACGACTTCCTCTCACGGGCCGCGCAGCTCGTCGTGTTCGTCCACCCCGATCATCGCGCCGATGCCGAGGCGCGGAAGGCCCGCTACGCCTGGGTCTCGGAGAACGTGAACCTTTCCCGCGACCTCATCAACGAGCCCGGCTCGGTGGTGACGCCCGAGTTCCTCGCCGACCGCGCCGCCGAGATCGCCAAGGAGGTGGAGCTCGAGATCGAGATCCTCGACCCCGCGGGCCTCGAGGCCCGAGGCTACGAGGGGATCCGGCGGGTGGGACAGGGCAGCGCTCACCCGCCGCGCATGGTGATCCTGCGCCACGTGCCCGCGAAGGCTTCGAAGGAGACCCTCGCCCTGGTCGGCAAGGGGATCACCTTCGACTCAGGCGGCATCTCGCTGAAGCCGGGGGATCGTATGTGGGAGATGAAGGGCGACATGGCCGGCGCAGCCGCCGTCCTTTGCGCCCTTCGCGCCCTCGGCAAGCTGCGCCCCGACGTGAAGGTCGTAGGGATCCTCTGCTGCGCCGAGAACTTCCCCGACGCCAACGCCCAGCGCCCCGGAGACATCTTCACGGCACGGAACGGCAAGTCGATCATGGTGGACAACACCGACGCCGAGGGGCGCCTCGTCCTGACCGACGGGCTGTATCGCGCGGGCGAGGAGGGCGCCACCCACGTCGTGGACATCGCGACTCTGACCGGGGCCGTGGTTCGGGCCCTGGGCCCGAGCGTCGCCGGGGTCCTGGGCACAGACCGGGACCTGATCCGCCGGGTGATCCACTCGGGCGAGAACCACGGCGAGGTCTTCTGGGAGCTGCCTCTCGTCGACGAATATCGCGAGTCGCTCAAGACGCCGTACGCCGACCTCAACAACATCGCCGCCGCCGGCCTCGCAGGTGCCATCACGGCGGGGCTGTTCCTCCGGGAGTTCGTGCCCGAGAAGGCGGCGTGGGCGCACCTCGACATCGCCGGCCCCATGTTCCGGGACAAGGACTGGAAGTACTACGAGGCCGGCGCTATCGGCTTCGGTGTGAAGACGCTGGTGGACCTCTGCGAGCGCTTCCATGATCCTCTCGCCTGAGCGGGTCAGCTTCGACCGGATCACCGACTTCGTCTACGTCGGCTCGAGGATCGCCTCTCTCGACGACTATCACCGGCTGCGGGCGCAGGGCGTGCGGGCCTGCGTCGACATGAAGCACGAGGGGGCCGATCCCTGGACCTTCGAGGCCTTCCTCTGGCTCCCCACGGTGGACCACGATCCCCCGAGCCAGGTGCATTTCCAGATGGGGGTCGCGTTCCTGCGGCAGTGCGAACGGGCGCGGATGCCCGCCTTCGTCCACTGCATGGCCGGTGTGGGACGCTCTTCGGCTCTGGTCCTCGCTCATCTGCTGGCCGGGCCCTTCCGGGAAAGGGGCACGCGCCCGGCCCTGGATTTTCTCTGCGCCCGGCGCCCCGTGGCCAACCCGAATCCGGAGCAGGTCGAGGCCGCCGAGCGCGCCGCCCGCAGTTTCGTCGGCTGAGCCTACTCGTGCCTCAGGGCGTCCATGGGCTCGAGGTGCGCGGCGTGCCAGGCGGGGTAGAAGCCGAAGCCGATCCCCACGGCGAGGGCCGTCAGGAGCGCCAGCAGCAGCATCAGCGGCGAAAGCGCCGTGGGCCAGCCCGCCAGGCTCTGGATGACCCCGGAGCCCACGATGCCGCCGACCGCACCGATGACGCCGCCGCAGGCCGTCAGGAGCGACGACTCCACGAGGAACTGGGCCGCCACGTCACGACGTGCGGCGCCCAGCGCCCGGCGGATACCCACCTCCCGCGTGCGCTCGGCGACGCTCGCCAGCATGATGTTCATGATGCCGATCCCGCCCACCAGTAGGCTGATGGCGGCGACGGCCCCCGTGACCACGTTGAAGATCCTCTGGGTGCGCTCCTTCTGCCGGAGGATCTCCCGGGGAACGATGACCTCGAATCCCGTCGCCCCCGTGGTGCGCCGGACGAGGGAGCGGACGACCTCGGCCGACGCGGTGACGTGGCGGGCGTCATCGACGCGCAGCACGATCTCGTCGATGCCGTCGGGCCGCGGGTCCGTTCCCCGGTCGAGGGAGGGCAGGGGGACGAAGACGGCGCGATTGACGTCCCGCGTGCGGATGGGACCGGTCTTGCCCTTCGGGCTGGCCCGGCCTTCGAGGACCCCCACGACGAAGAACCAGTCCCCTCCCACGAGGACGCGCTCGCCGACCGCGGGACCCAGGGGGAACAGGGCGCGGGCCACGCCGGCCCCGAGGACCGCGACGCGCTTGCGGTCGCGGAGATCCAGGTCGGTGAGGAAACGGCCTGCGGCGAGGGCGAGGCGGGCGGCGACGCGATAGCCGGGCGTCGTGCCCACGGCCATGGCGTCGCTGCGGCGTCCGGCGGCCTCGACGCCGACGGTCACTTCCCGGACCGGCGCCACCCCTACGACGTGGGGCACGACCTCCCCCACAGCCTCGGCGTCACGCAGGCGCAACGCTCCCGGAGACCCCTTCGCGCTGGCGGGCCGGGCGCGGACCGTGACGGAGTCGATCCCCAGGGCTCCCACCTGCTGGAGGGCTTCGCGCCGGGCCCCCTCGCCGACGGACGACATGGCCACGACCGCCGCTACGCCGAACACGACGCCCAGGATCGAGAGCGTGGAGCGGAGCTTGTGGAGCAGCAGGCTCCGGACGCCGAGCCGGAGCAGCACCTGCGGCGACACTACGGCCGGCCCTCGCCCTCGACGCGACCGTCCCTGAGGCGGACGAGGCGCTGGGCGCGCCGGGCGAGGCCCTCGTTGTGGGTCACGAGGATCACCGTGCGCCCCTCGGAGTGGAGGTCGTGGAGCAGGCCCGCGATCTCCTCCCCAGTGGCGGAGTCCAGGTTGCCCGTCGGCTCGTCGGCGAGGAGGATGCGCGGCTGGGTCACCAGGGCGCGCGCCACCGCAGCGCGCTGGGCCTCGCCTCCCGAGAGCTCCGAGGGCCGGTGGTCCGCGCGATGCGAAAGGCCCACCCGGGCGAGGCAGGCGAGGGCCCGGGGGCGCCACTCCTCGGCGGGGACGTCTCCGTAGAGCAGGGGCGTCTCGACGTTCTCGAGGACCGTGAGCTGGGGGATCAAGTGGAAGGACTGGAAGACGAAGCCGATGGAGCGGTTCCGGATCCGGGAGAGGGCCTCGTCCGACAGCTCGGCGACCGCAACGCCGCCGAGGAAGTAGGCACCGTGCGTGGGCCTGTCGAGGCAGCCGAGGATCGCCAGGAGAGTGGACTTTCCCGAGCCGGAGGGCCCCATGACGGAGACGAACTCTGCACGGGCCACCTCCAGGCTCACGCCCTCGAGGGCCCGCACGGCCTGACTGCCCCGCGGGTAGGACTTGCCCACGTCCTCGAGGCGCACGATCCCCGCGTCGCTCACGGATCGCCGCGGCCGCCCGCGCCGCGAAGCGTCCAGGCTCCGCCCCGCCGCGCGAAGAGCAGCGTCTCCGAAACGGGCGTTCCGGCGCTTCCGCGACCGCCGAGGATGACGTCCGTGGACAGGATCGGGACCGCGGCCTCGTCCCCGCGCACGACCACGTCCAGGATCCGCACGTCGGTGGCGGCGTTCAGGGCGCCGACGAAGGGGGCGAGGCGCCGGTGGCGCTCGGCGGCGCTCATGTCGGGCCGCGCCTGGGCCAGGAGCGCGGCGTCGGCGCGCTCGAGGGCGCGAGCGTAGGCCCCAACGGTCGCCTCGATGGCCCCGCGCAGACCCGGCTCTACGGCGTCGAGAGGACCGGTGGGCGCCACGGCCAGAGTCGCCATCGGCCCGGCCGCCGCCGTCGGAGGGGGCGTCGCCGCGGACGGTACCGGTGTCGGCCGCGTCCCGGGGCCGCCGCGTCCCGCCACGAGGATGACGCCGACGGTTACGGCGGCCGCCCCCGCGAGGACGAAGCCCATGGGCGTCCCCCGCCGGCGTGTCCGGGGGAGCAGGACCTCCTGGGGGATGGACCGGCCCGTGGGCGCGCGCCGTTCGATCCGGGCCGCTGCGGCGATGTCCGGCACCGGCCGCGGCGCCGGTGACGGTGAAGCGGGAGACGGCGTCCGGATCGCCGCGAGCGCAATCACCGGGGGCGGGTCCGGTGCCGCAGCGACGGGTGCGGACCGTGGACCGCCCGGCCGGGCGAGCCACACCCGCCGGACTTCCTGGACCGCGGCCTGCGCCCGCGCGTTGTCCGGATCTTCCCGCAGGACCGCTCGAAGAATCCGCAGGCTCTCGTCGAAGCGCCCCCCCCCGAGGAGCTCCAGCCCTGCGCGCACCTGTGAGCCCAGGGCGTAGCGCCGGCCGCGCTCGCGCTCGAGGGAGTCGATCGATCCCTGGACCTCCTTGAGGAGCGCCAGCAGCTCCGGGTCGTCGGGCACGAGTCGGAGCCCGCGCCGCAAGGCGAACACCGCCTTCCCGGACCATCCGGCGGCCAGCGCCGTGCGGGCGGCCGCCAGGGTCTGGCGGGCTTGGGACCGGGCGAGGGCCAGGAGCTCCCGTTCCGCCTCGGCCTCGGCGGTCCCCGCGCCGAGTCGCCGATCCTTCAGCCTTCCGAAGAGCTCGAGCGCCTTCGCGTGGTCGGGGACCAGCTTCAGGGCCGAGCCCACGATACGCTCGGCGCTCGCGAACTCCCCGCGCTCGAGGAGCCCTTCGGCCTCGCGGAGCCGAGACTCGAGCTTCTCGCGGCGCCGTCCGCGGAGCAGCTCGCGCCGGGCGCGGTCGTAGAGGGCGCGAGCCGTCAGGCTGTCGGGCCGGTCCTTGATCGCCTTCGAGACGAGGACGACGGCCCTCTCGGCCGCGCCGCGGGCAAGGCACTCCTCGGCCTCGAAGAGGGCCAGGCCCAGCGCCCGGTCGCGCTCGTCGGCCGGCCCGACTTCGGCGGCGCGGGGTTCGACCGCAGCGGAGGAACCCTGGGGCCGGAGCGCGTCGGCCGCCGGCGCACAGTAGGGGCACTGCTGAGTCACGACGTCGAGCTCGGCGCCACAGTTGGCGCACTGGGCGACGCGTGTCTCCATCACACGAGGTCCAGAGGCGGCATCACTGGGAAGTCAGGGAGCCGAAGTCCGAGGGTGGGGCCCCGGGCTCCCTCAGACACACCCGATCGCCCCCGCTGAGCCCCTTCTCCACGATCACGAAGTCCTGGTTCGACGGCCCCAGCACGACATCCCGGGGGCGGACGTGCCTCCCGGCGACCAGATAGCAGACCGTCCGCCCCTCGTGCTCGAAGACGGCCTCGAGCGGGACCGACAGGGCCAGCGCGCGCTCCTCCACCTGGATCTCGACGTGGGCGGTCATGCCCGGCCTGAGGCGCGGATCGGACTCGTTCACGAGGATCGTCACGCCGAAGAACTTCGTTCCGCGCCGCTCGCGTTCCTCCTGGGCGAGGGTGCCGATGAGAGAGACGGTGCCCGTGAGCTTCAGGTCGGGATAGGCCTCGACACGGACGGAGACTCGCTGGTTCTTCTCCACCTTGTGGATGTCCGTCTCCCGCACCTTGGTCTCCACGACCATCTTCGAGATGTCCGGGAGGATCAGCAGGGGTTGGTTCGCCCAAACCTGGTCGCCCACCTGGGGCTTGCGCTGCTCGGAGCCGAAGAAGACCTCCCGATAGACGACGATGCCCGGGACGTCGGCCCGGACCTCGGTCCTCGCGAGCTGCTGTTGGGCGAGAGCGAGCTTGCTCGCGGTTTCCTGGATCCGGCTGTCCGCCCCAGCTATCTCGGCACGCTTCTGCTCGACCTTGTGGGTGGCCTCCTCCCGGGCCTGGCGGACGCTCTCCTTGGTGAGGAGGGCGTTGCTGCGGGCCTGAGAGACTTCGAGGGGGCGGCCGTAGTTCATGAGCGAGTCGCGGCGGCGTTGGGCGAGACGCAGGTCCTCCCGGGCCTTGGCCACCTGCTGGTCGGCCTTCTCGAGCTCGAGCTTGGTGATGAACCCCTCGGCGAGGAGCGGGCGCAGGTCCTCGAGGGCGCTCTCGGCCTTCTTGAGCTCCCGCTCGGCCTGGGTCACCGCGGCCACGGTCTCCTCCTCCTTGAGTTTGCCCTTGCCCTCCTCGATGTCCTTGAGCTCGAGGTCCGTTCGTTCGGCGTCCTGCCTGGCCTTGGCGAGCTTCTCCTGGTTCTCGATGAGTTGGAGCTTGTAGCCCTGCTTCGCCTTCTCGAGTTCCGCCTGGGCCTGCTCGAGGGCGGCCTGGTTCCTGCGGATCTCCTCCTCGAAGGGGGCGGCGTCGAACAGGATGAGCAGGTCGCCCTTCTGGACCAGCTTGCCCTCGGGGGCGAGGGCTACGATCTTGGCCTGGTTGCTCTGGATGTTCGAGGCGTACGTGACCGAGCGCAAGGCCTGAAGCGTTCCGGTCTCCACGATCGTGATGTGGAACGGCCCCTCGCGCACCGTCGCGGTGGCGATCCCTGCCGCCGGGTCGCTCCCTCCCCACATCACCACCAGGGGCCCAAGGACGGCGAGGGCGAACGCCGCAGCCGCCACCCGCGGCCGGCGCCGGGCCGCCGCGAGGGCTTCGTGGAGGGAATCGGCGGTCCAGGCCTCCCGGCGCAGCCACGGTCGGAGGCCTTCGCCGACACGACGGACGGCTTCGGCGAGGCGCTCGGCGGCCTGGGTCAGAGCCCGTCGGGCCGCGAGGGCGAGGGCGGCGGAGCTCACGGCGTGAACTCCCGTCCTACGTCGAGAGTCCCCGTGACCCGCAGGAGACGGATGCGGGTCACCTGGTAGTCGTTCAGCAGGCCGATGAGGGCCGTACGGGCGGCCACCAGGCTCCCCTCGGCGTCGACGACGTCGAAGTTGGACGCCAGCCCACGCTGGTAGCGGAGCGTTGCCAGGCGGTGCTGTTGCCCGGCGAACTCGACGCTCTTGCGCTGGAGATCGATGCTCTTGCGGATCCGGTCCATGTTGCGGAGCGCCGCGCGGACCTCGGCCTCGACCGCGTACGTGCGCTGGGTGAGCGTGCGCTCGCGCGCGCGCAGATCGATCTCGGCGAGGGCCTTGGCCATCCGATCCTGCGAGCGCTCGAGGGGGTACGACGTGCTGAAGAACACGTTCACGCGGCGGTCGGCCTTGAGGCTGTCGGAGAACGTGGGGCCACTGCCGAACTGCGTCACGCCCACGTTGAGGTCGAGCTGGGGCAGGAGGTTCTGGCGGGCCACCGACAGGTTGCGCCGGGCATCCGCCACCTGGTCCCGGGTCTCCCGGAGATCGAGACGGTTCGCGAGGGCGCGCTCCACGAGGATCTCGAGCGGGTCGATCCCCGCCGCGACCTCGTCGGGCCCCGGCAGCTCCACGGCTTCGGGCTCGACGGGCTCGGTGGGCGCGAGGCCGAGGAGCACGCGGAAGTTCTCGAGGGCGGTCTCCAGGTTGGCCTCCGCCGAGACCGCCGCGTCCCGGGCCTGGGACGCCTGGATCTCGGCTCGGAGCACGTCGAGCTTGCTCGCGAGGCCCACCTGCACCCGCGCCTCCGATGCCTCCTTCAAGTCTTGGCCGCGCTCGTGGCTCTGTCGGGACACGGAGAGGAGCTGCCGCTGGCGTACGACGTCGTAGAAGCGCTCGGCCACCTCCACCGCGAGGGCCTGGCGTGCCAGCTCGAAGGTGCGCTCCTGGTTCTCCCGTCCCCGCCGGCTCTCGGTCAGGCCGAGGTGGGTGACGGTGGGTCCGAACCCGCGCAGCAGCGGCTGCGTGAGCGTGAGCCGGAGGTCCGCCGAGCGACTCGCCGGGCCGCCGCCGTCCGGCATCGACCGGAAGTTGCTGGTGAAGCTGAGGGAGCCCCCGGTGAAGGGGAGCCGCTGGCTGGCGTCGAGGCCCAGGGTCTGGTCGTCTTCGGTCGAGCGGAGGTACCGCGGGGTCAGGCGCGGATGAAACTGCGCCCTGGCGTTGGATTCGCGGAGGCGGGCGGAGGTCACGCTGTCCGCGCCTCCCAGCAGCGCGAAGTTGCCCTCGAGGGCGAGGGCGACGGCCTGGGCGAGGCTGACCGTGGGGGCCCCGGGTGTCGGGCCGACGATCTCCTCCCCGAGCTCCACGGCGCCCGGCGCCTCCGGCCCGAGGGTCGGATCCTGGGGCAGGTCCGGGACGGAAACCTCCTGCCCGCTGGCGAGACCGACCGTGAGGAGCCCGAGGACGCCCATGGCCCACACCACCGCGTGACGCGCTTCCACGTAAACGTCAGATTATCCGTCTCATCGCGGGGGCGTCAAACCCGTCAAACCCCGCGAGCCTTGAAACACCCCCGACCCGATGCTATCGTCGCCGACCGCCCATGCGACTCTCCCCCCTGGCCTTGAGCCTCCTCCTGGGCACGGCCGCCGCGGCCGCCAACGTCCTGGGCGGGATCGTGGTCGTGGTCCGGCGGGAGTGGAACGAGATCCTCCTCAAGTACTTCCTGGCCGTCGGGGCCGGGTTCATGCTCGCCGCCACGTTCCTCCGGATGCTGCCGGAGTCCATGGCCCTCACGCCCCAGGCGCCGCTCCTCATCCTGGCCGGGTACTTCCTCGTCCACTTCTTCGAGCACACCGTGGCGCCGCACTTCCATTTCGGCGAGGAGGTCCACGACGACGTGATGGTCAACCCCGCCGTCGGCTTCTCCGCCCTCGTCGGGCTCTCCATCCACACGTTCTTCGACGGCGTGTCCATCGCCTCGGGATTCCTCGTCTCGGCGCCCCTCGGCCTCCTGATCTTCTTTGCCGTGGCCCTCCACAAGATCCCCGAGGGCTTCACCGTGGCCTCGATCGCACTCGCGTCGGGGTGGGGCAAGCGCGGCGCCCTCGGGGCCGCCTTCATCCTCGCGGCCGCCACACTCGCCGGCGTCCTGGTCATGCACCGCTTCGCGGGGGGCGTCGCCTACGGGCTCCCACTGTCCACAGGGGTCACGCTCTACGTGGCGGCCAGCGATCTCATGCCCGAGGTGAACGAGGAGCGCGGGATCCGCATGGCCTTCGTCGTCTTTCTGGGCGTGGCGCTGTTCTACGCCGCCGAGACCGCCCTTGCGGCTCTCAGAATCTGATAGGCTGCCCCTCCGTCACCGAGGAAGGTCCAATCCCATGAACACGCGCACCGCCGCACTGCTCTTGCTCCTCGCCGCGCCCGCGACGGCCGCCGAGCGGCCGAGGATCGAGGTCGAGGAGCTCACGCTCCCCAACGGGATGCGCTGGCTGCTCTTCGAGCGCCACGAGTCCCCGACCGTCGCCGCAGGCTGGGTCGCCCACGTGGGCTCGGTCAACGAGCGGCCGGGCATCACCGGCATCAGCCACCTCTTCGAGCACATGATGTTCAAAGGGACCCGGGTCGTCGGCACCAGGGACATCGCGACCGACCTGCGCATCATCGAGGAGCAGGAGGCCGTGCGCGAGGAGATGCGGGGGGAGATGGCGCGCATGCGGGAGGCGCTGCGGCGCGGCGAGATCGACGACCTGGCGGAGCCCGAGAGCCGGACGCCCCGGTACCGTGAGCTCGAGCGCACCTTCGAGGAGCTCGCGACGCGGCAGCGCGAGACCATCGTCAAGGACCACCTCGACCAGATCTACACGAAGAACGGCGGCGAGCGGCTGAACGCCGGCACGAGCGAGGACTGGACCATCTACTTCGTCCAGGTGCCGTCCAACCGGCTCGAGCTCTGGGCGTGGCTCGAGTCCGACCGGCTCGTGAACCCGGTCTTCCGCGAGTTCTACAGCGAGCGTGACGTGGTCTACGAGGAACGCCGCCTGAGGACCGAGTCGACGCCCCTCGGCAAGTACGACGAGGCCTATAACGCCCTCTTCTGGGAGGCCAGTCCCTATGGCTGTCCTGTGGTTGGCTGGCCCTCGGACCTGCCCTCGATCACCAAGGCCCAGGCCGACGAGTACTTCGGCCTCTACTACGCCCCCGGGAACCTGACCGGCGTTCTCGTCGGCGACTTCAAGGCCGCCGAGGTCAAGCCCCTCCTCGAGCGCTACTTCGCCCGCGTGCCCCCTGGGCGGTCTACGGCCCCCGAGATGGTGACCCAGGAGCCCCGCCAGCTCGGAGAGAAGCGCTACAGCGCCGAGGCCGAGACGTCGCCCACGGTGAGGATCTGGTACCACGGCGTGCCCTTCGTCCACAAGGACGCGGCGGCCCTGGATCTGCTCTCAGACGTCCTCTCGGGCCGCACGGGACGCCTGTACAAGGGCCTCGTCCTCGGGCGGCAGGTCGCCAACGAGGCCACGGCCTCCGTGGACCTCCGGAAGTACGACGGGGTCTTCCAGATCGAGAGCGTGGTGAAGGACGGGAAGGACCCGGCGGCCGTCGAGGCCGCCACCGACGAGGAGATCGCGCGGCTCCAGGACGAGCCGGTGCCGCCCGAGGAGCTGCAGAAGGTCAAGAACCAGTACAAGGCCAACAGCTACCGTCGTCTGTCTTCGCCCTTCTTCATCATGGTGCAGCTCCTCGTCTACGACGGCCTCGGGGACTGGCGCTACATCAACACGTCGCCCGACGCGGCCGACGCCGTCACCCCCGCCGACGTCCAGCGGGTCGCCCGGACGTACCTCAGGCGGGAGAATCGAACGGTCGGTGTTTTCCTCCGGAAGCAGGGCGCGCCACCCGAGGATCCCGAGCTCCAGGCACTCGCTCCCCAGGCCCAGGGCGTAGCCCGCCAGGCCCTGGCCCAGATCGGCGGCCTCGACGCCGAGAGGCTCCGCGAAGCCATCGCCCAGATCCAGCAGGCCGCGGGACAGGCGCCCGCCGAGATCAAGCCGGCCCTCGACTACGTCCTCAAGAAGGCCCAGGAGCGGCTCGCCGCCCTCACGGACGGGAAGAACTGACCATGAGAACGATGCCCCTCGCCCTCGCCCTCTCCCTCGCCGCGTCCGCGACGCCCTGGGCCCAGGAGATCCCCGACCATCCCGAGAAGCTGGTCTTCCGGCCGATCGCCTTCGCCCCGCCCTCGCCCAGGGGCCACCGGGTCGTCCTCCGGAACGGGATGGTGGTCTTCGTCGCCGAAGATCGCGCACTGCCCCTCGTCAACGTCTCCCTCACGCTGCGTGTCGGATCCTACCTCGATCCCGTGGGCAAGGAGGGGCTCGCCAGCGTCACCGGACTGCAGATCCGTCGCGGGGGGACCAAGCGCCTCACCGCCGAGCAGTTCGACGAAAGGCTGGACTTCCTCGCGGCCCAGGTCGGGACCGGGATCTCCGACACGGCGGGCTCGGCCAGCCTGAACTGCCTGACCGACAACCTCGACGAGTCCCTGGCCCTCTTCGCCGAGATGCTGCGGGAGCCGCGTTTCCAGGAAGACCGCCTGGCCCTCGCCAAGGACCAGGCCCTCCAGGAGATGAAGAAGCGCAACGACGACTCAGGGGACATCGAGTCCCGCGAGTGGAACGTGCTGCTCCACGGCGCGGACCACTTCACCAACCGCTTCACCACCGAGGCCTCGGTCAAGTCCATCGTGCGTGAGGACCTCGCGGCCTTCCACGCCAAATGGGTCCACCCGGGGAACATGGTCGCGGCGGTCTCGGGCTCGTTCTCGCGGGCCGAGATCCTCCGCAAGCTCGAGGTCGCTTTCGCCCGTTGGCCGACCCCGCGGCCCGTGGTGCCCCCCGTGCCGACGACGATCGCCCCGGCCGAGCCAGGGGTCTACCGCATCCAGAAGGAGGTGAACCAGGGCCGCGTCTCCCTGGGGCTCCCCACGGTCAAGCGCGACAGCCCCGACATCTACCCCCTCGAGGTCATGAACGAGATCCTGGGGGGAAGCGGGTTCACGTCGTGGATCACCCGCACCGTCCGGTCGAACGAGGGGCTGGCCTACTCCGCCGGCTCCAGCCTGTCCGTCGGCGTCTACTACCCCGGCCGCTTCCGGGCCGGCTTCCAGTCCAAGAGCCGGACCGTGCCCTACGCGACGGGGCTCGTCCTTTCCGAGATCCGCAAGATCCGCGAAACGACGGTCCCCGACGAAGACCTCGAGACCATCAAGAAGAGCCTCGTGGAGACCTTCCCGAGCAACTTCGCCTCGAAGGCGCAGACCATGGCGATCTTCGCCTCGGACGAATTCACCGCCCGCGATCCCCAGTACTGGGCGACCTACCGGGACCGCATCCGGGCCGTCACGGCCGCCGACGTGCAGCGAGTCGCGAGGACGTACCTCGTGCCCGAGCGGATGATCGTCCTCGTGGTGGGCGACCAGAAGGAGATCGACCTCGGCGACGGGAAGCACGACGCCACGCTGGCCCGGCTCGCCCCGGGCGGCAAGGTCACGACGCTCCCGCTCCGGGACCCGATGACGATGAGGCGGTAGACAGGAGGTTGCCGTGCCGGGGGGTTCGGGTGGCTGCGAGGCAGCACCCCCTGCTCACTTGCGAAAAGCGGCGATGAAGTCCTTGAGCAACAGGGGATTGTTGCTCTTGATCTTCCCCATGAGGAAGTCGGTGGCCGAGGGCGTGTACTTCCCGTTCCAGACGTCCAGGAACATCTGCGTGCTGGCCTTGAAGAAGCAGTCGGCGTCCTGGGAGGGCTTGCCGCGGTTGACCTCGCACTTCTCGGCCGAGAGGGCCACCGTCCACTTCTCGTCGTCGTCGAGGGAGAAGTAGAAGGTCCTTGCGGTCTTGACGTTGCCCTTCTGGAACATCTTCGGGAGGGTCTCGAAGACCCTGGTCACGTCGGACATGCGCCGCTCCTTTAGCCGCCCCGCGGGGAACTCCCCGCGCCGGGCGAGCGTCTTTCCCTTGCCGGGGCGTCATGCTATCAAGGGCCCCGGGACGGATCAATCGCGGGAGGAATGATGGAGTTCCACGTCGTGGGCGACGTGATGCAGGCCGTCGTGATTCCCCTGGCTGGCGGGGAGGAGATCCAGGCCGAGCCGGGCGCGCTGCTCTACATGGCCGGCGGGGTCGAGATGGACAGCAAGATGCAAGGCGGGCTCTGGGGTGGCCTCAAGCGCATGGTCGCCGGGGAGAGCCTGTTCATGACCCATTTCCGTGCCAACGGAGCCGCCCAGGTGGCCTTTGCGGCGCCGCATCCCGGGAAGGTGAAGCAGCTCGACCTCGCGGGAGGCCGCACCTGGCTCTGCCAGCGGGACTCCTTCCTCTGCGCCACGGGCGGCATCGAGATCGGGATCGCCTTCACGAAGCGCTTCGGCGCCGGCCTCTTCGGCGGCGAAGGCTTCATCCTCGAGCGACTCGGAGGTTCCGGGACGGTCTTCATCCACGGCGGCGGCAACTTCGTGGAGTTCGATCTGGTCCCGGGGCAGACCCTCCGCGTGGACACGGGCTGCATCGTGGCCTTCGAGGAGACGGTCCAGTACGACATCCAGTTCGTCGGGGGCTTCAAGAACGCGCTCTTCGGCGGCGAGGGGCTCTTCCTGGCGACCCTCACGGGCCCGGGCAAGTGCGTGCTGCAGACGCTGCCCTTCTCGCGCCTCGCGGGTCGGATCCTGGGCCTCACGAAGGAAGGGACCGGCGGCGTCGCAGGCGTGGGCGGCACGCTCCGCGACATCGGCAACATCTTCGGCAGAAACGAGTAACGGGCTCGCGACGAGAACCCGTGCCCTTGGGGGACGGGGGCCCCCCAAGGGGGCTATGAGGCCTGCTTCGGCAGCGCCTTGAGGAAATCGTCCACGAGCTTCCGCTGGGCCTCGGGGGTGAGGGACGCGGTGACGATCTTCGCCGCCGCTTCCATGGCGAGATCGGCGACGTGGCCGCGGAGCTCGCGGATGGCCTGGTTCTTCTCCCGCTCGATCTGCTCCTTGGCCCGCACGAGGATCTGCTCGCTTTCGGAACGCGCCGTGGCCGCGAGCTCGGCCTTGAGCTGCTCGGCCTCCTTGAGGGCGCGCTTCATGATCTCGTCGCGCTCCCGCCCCGCCTCCTTGACGAGCTCCCGGTGCTTGTCGAGGAGTGACTGGGCCTCGGCGTTGGCCTTCTCCGCCCCCTCGACGGCCTCGCGGACGCTCTTCTCCCGCTCCTCGATCACGTGGAGCAGCGGCTTCCAGCCGAACTTCGCCAGGACGAAGGCGAAGATCGCGAAGAGGACGAGCGTCGCGACGAAGAGCGTGCGGTCGACGTTGGTGATGCCACCGCCCCCGCCTTCGACAGCGAGCAGGAGCGGCAGCATGGTGAACAGCATCGGAGCGCTACTTGATCGCCAAGAGGATCGTCACGATCAGGGAGAAGAACGTGACGCCTTCGATGAGACCGGCGGCCACGATCATCGCCCCGCGGATGTCCCCCGCGGCGTTGGGCTGGCGCGCGATCCCCTCCATGGCCGCGGCGGCCAGGCGGCCGATCCCGGCGGCTCCTCCGATGATCGTGAGACCGGCGCCGATGCCGGCAGCAAAGTACGCAATCGCCTTGGGATCCGTCGGCATGGTCAGCTTCCTTTCCTCCTAGGTCCGTCCTCGTCAGTGGGCGGGATGCGCGTACATCCCGATGAAGATGGCGGTGAGCAGCGTGAAGATGTAGGCCTGGATGAAGGCGACGAGCAGCTCGAGCAGCATGATGAAGAGCGACAGGCCGAGGGACACGGGGATCATCGAGACGCCGAAGAAAGTGCCGATCTGTGCCATCAACGGAATGAGAAGCAGCAGCGTGGTGATGACCATGTGGCCGGCGAGCATGTTGGCGAACAACCGGATCATGAGAGCGAAGGGCTTGGTGAACATGCTCAGGATCTCCACGGGGATCATGATCGGGAGCAGGAAGACCGGAAGCCCGGGCGGGACGAGGTGGGCGAAGTGCTTCACGACGCCGTACTTGGAGATCCCCGCGTACTGCTGGGCCAGGAACGAGATCGTGGCGAGCGCCGCGGTCACGGCCAGGTTGCCGGTCGAGGTGGCCGAGAAGGGCGTGAGCCCTAGAAGGGCGGCCACCAGGATGAAGAAGAAGAAGCTGCACAGCAGCGGCGTGTACTTGTGGCCGTCGTGGCCGATGTTCTTCTCGGCGATGTCGTCGCGGATGAAGAGGACCAGGGCCTCCACCGCCGAGGCCAGCTTTCCGGGAAGGCGGTTCCTGTAGTTCCTGAGGGCGAGCCGGATCCAGAAAAGCACCAGGAGGCCGGCGAGAACGAAAAAGGCGAGGTGTTTGGACGGGATGCCGAAGATCCACGGCTGGTCCAGCACGTGGTGCATGAGCACCGCGGAGGGCCCGTGGGCTTCCTCCCCGTGGGCGCCCGTGGCTTCGTGTCCGCCGACGTCGCCCCCATCCTCGGCAGCGCCGGCGCCGTGGGCCGGGGTCTCAGCCGGCGCCGGCGTCTCGTGGGTCACGGTCGCCGGGCTCTCCGCCGGAGCCTGCGTCAGGGTCGCCAGGAGGAGGAGCCCTGCGATCATCGAAGCTGCACCCGTGGGCTGGTCTGCTTCTGGAGGACGGCCAGCTCGACGACCAGGAACAGGACGAAGTACGCCAGGAGGGACACGGCGAGAGGCACCTTGGGCAATTCGAGGGCCAGGATGCCGGCCACGACGGCGGTCAGCATGAGCCCCATGCGGCCGACCATGCCTCCGAGGACGGCGCCCAGGAACGCGCCCGTCGAGCGGCCCACGGACCACCGGACGAGGAAGTGCGCCAGGAGCGTGTTCGCCGCCGCCAGGACCGCTCCAAAGAGCACGGCGCCCCGGCGACGATCGTCGCCGAGGAGCGGCCATACGACGGCCAGAGATCCGCCCACGATTCCCAGCACGACGAGCGCATACCTTCCGAGATTCACCGCTTCGGTCCTGCCACGCTCTTGAAGAAGTGGTAACCCGCCGCGAACAGCCCGAAGGCGCCCCCCAGGAGGAAGAAGATCGGCCTCGTGCCGAGCTTCCCGTCGATCCAGTACCCGGCCCCGAGGCTCAACAGCACTGTGAAGGCCAGGCTAGTCCCGATCCCCAGGTACGGCGCCGCCTCCCTGAGGACCCGCCTCCAATCCCCTGGGCCTTCGCCTTTTTCGCCTTCAGGAGACAAGGGTTGCACGCTTCGGGCGGACGACAGCCGGGGGAGACTACCACAGGCCCTCAGCCCAGGCAACAGTCGCGGAGCGTCGGCGCTACCCCAGCGGCGCGAAAGGTCGAGTCGGCGTGCTCGACCCAGGCGTGGATGCCGCGGTGCACGTCGGAGGGAGGCAGGATCCGACCCGCGGACGGCGCAGCGCCGCGACCATGCGTGGGCCCCTCACTCCAGGTCGAAGAAGGGGGCCTCGATCCGGTCGGTTTCGGTCTCCCGGGCGACCCGCTCGAGGCTCGTGCGCAGCCGCCGGAGGTGGGCCGCGGGCATGCTGTCGAGGGACCGGCTCAGGCCCGCCTGCACCGGCGGGGGGCTTCGTCGCAACAACCGTCGCCCCAGCGGGGTGAGGGAGAGACGTATGCCGCGGCGGTCCTCGCGATCGACGGTACGGGTCACGGCCCGCCGGTCGACCAGGCGGTCCACGATGCCGGAGACGGTGGACGGGTGAGCGAACATCCGATCCGCGAGCCTTCCGAGGGAGATCCCCGGCTCGGCGTCGAGGATCGTCAGGGCCCAGAGCTGCGGTCCCGAGAGGCCCGTCCGCCCGTGAACGGCCTTCGAGTACTCGTGGATGGCCTTGAACAGGCGCCGAAGCGAGCGGACGACCCCCGCCGCGTCGCGGGCCCTCGCGCTCTCGCGCTGGGTGCCGGTCCTCCTCCGCCGGGCGGAATGCTTTGTAGTCAAACGATCGTCGCCCTCCTCGACCACGGCCCATGTTACTCTGGCAGCTCCCCTTGACGGGGAAACACCACTGGCGGCACGGCGCGAGCCATCGCTTCGGTCCGGCATCGCATTCCGGGAGACGACCAGCATCCCGTCGGGCCGCGGTCGGGCCGCCGCAGGAGGTGGACACGTGCTGACGACACTCAAGACCCTCCTTTGCACGACGCTGATCGCCGCCGCCGGAGCGGGTCCCCAAGGAACGTGGAAGGGCACCACGTCCCAGGATCGGCCCATCGAGCTGAGACTTCGCGAGGGATCCCTCTCCTTCCTGAAGGTGGGTTGGCGCCTGACCTTCGACAAGCCCTGCCCGCCGCCCGGCTCGCGGATCCCGGCGGCGAGCCGCTCCGACACCCACGTGATGCGTTTCCAGGCCCCCGTCCCCCTCGAGGACGGGGCGCTCCGCACACGCGTCGGGATCGGCCGGGACCTCGACCTCGTCCTCGAAGGGACCTTCGACGCCGATGGCGCGGCTTCGGGCGAGATCCTGCTCGAGACGATCGAGTCCTCGCCCTGCCGGGGACGGACCACACTGAAATGGAAAGCGCACCGGAAGTGACGCAGGGGGCATTCCCGCCCCGCCGGTTCGAGTTCTGGGGCTGTTCCGAGATCCGCGAGAGCCTGGGGATCACCGCCGAGAGCGAGCGTCACCTCATGGAGCGGCTGGAGACCGTGCCCCCGGAGTCGATCTACTACCACACCGTGCGCGCCCTGCTCCGCCGTCAGGTGGTCCCGACGCCCTACCCCGACGATTTCGCGAGCTGGGTCGCCACCGAGGTCCGGGATCCCGTCCTCGCCGAGCGCCTGGCCCTGTCCTCGCCCTTCGACTTCGCCGACACCGAGGCGTTCCGCGAGCATCTCCTGGGCATCCTCGACGATCACCTCTCGCGCCTGCCCTTCACCCCTGCGGTGGTCCAGGGAAGCCCGTTCTACTTTCTCCGCGGCCACCTGGCGGCGGTGCCGCTGGGCGTCGAGGCCGTGGACCTGGCGGGCCTGGGACGCAGCCTGTCCGAGGTGGACGACAGCTCGATCTACTATCACGCCGTCGAGGCCATCGGGCGCCTCGGACGAGTCCGGAGCGACTTCGCCACCTGGGTGGACGACGGGCTGGCCCTCCCAGGCCTCGCCGTCCGGATGGACGAGATCGACCCCTTCGTGGCGAGCCTCGGCGGGGTCCGCCAGCAGCTCCTGACCCTGGTCCGGGAAGCCCTCGAGGGGCGATCGTGAGCGGCGAGGCGCGCCTCGCCGACTACGAGGGCATCGCCCCTGCGGGGAGCTTGCGCCTCGTGCGCCACCTGGCCCAGGGTCTCTCCGGGAGGACGTTCCTCCACGTGAACTCCACCCGTCAAGGAGGCGGAGTCGCCGAGATCCTGCACCGCCTCCTGCCGCTCCTCGAGGAGGTGGACGTCCGCACTCGCTGGGAAGTCATCGCCGGGCCGCCGGAGTTCTACGCCGTGACGAAACGCATCCACAACACCCTCCAGGGAGCCGACCTTCCCTTCACACCCGGCATGCAGGACTCCTACCTCGACGCTTCACGCGAGGCGCTCCGGCATCTGGACCTCGAGGCCGACCTCGTCATGATCCACGACCCACAGCCGGCGGCCCTCGTCGACGGCCGCAAGGAGGGGACCCGCTGGATCTGGCGCTGCCACATCGACCTCTCCAGACCCCAGCGCGGAACCTGGAGCTTTCTCGAGCCCTTCGTTCGCCGTTACGATGGCGCGGTCTTCCACATCGCTGCCTTCGCCCGCCGCCTTCCGATCCCCTGTTACCTGATCCACCCTTCCATCGATCCCCTATCGGAGAAGAACCGGGACATGGACCCTCGTGAGGTGGAGCGGCGCGTCTCCGCCCTGGGCGTACCCCTCGACCGCCCGGTCCTCCTGCAGGTCTCGCGGTTCGATCCGTTCAAGGATCCCCTCGGCGTCATCCGCGCCTTCCGCCTGGTGCGGAAAGTCCGCGATTGCATCCTCGTCCTCGCCGGGGGGTCCGCGGCCGACGACCCGGAGGGCGCCGAGGTCCTCGCACGCGTCCGGGAGGAGGCCGCCGGTGACCCGGACGTCCACGTGCTGCTCCTGCCGAGCGACGCCCACGCGGACATCAACGCGCTGCAGCGCGCCGCCACCATCGTCATACAAAAGTCCACCCGGGAGGGCTTCGGCCTCACTGTCGCCGAGGCGATGTGGAAGGGACGCCCAGTGGTCGCAGGCGCCGTGGGGGGTATCGTCAAGCAGGTCCTCGACGGGATCACGGGACACCTCGTCCACTCCGTCGAGGGGTGCGCCTACGCCGTGAGGAGGCTCCTCGGGGACCCGGAAGGCCGCCGCACCATGGGCCGCCTCGCGAAGGAGCACGCCCGCCACAACCTCCTCATCACCCGCCACCTCGCCGACTACCTGCAGATGCTCAGGCTCCATGTCGGCTGAACGCCCCGCCCGCCTCGTCGTCGCCTCGAACCGCCCGCCGCTCTCGCTGTACCGCGTCGCGGACCGGTGGCGCACGGAGCGCAGCGAAGGGGGGCGCGACCCATTCCGGCCCTCGAAGGTTTTCCACATCCTGCCCCGGCGATAGGATTCCTGGTGATGCGGCCTGCCGACCGAGGAAGAGAACGAAGCCCCATGGCGCTCCGGCGACGGGCGGAGCGCCTGCGGCGGTCGGGGAACGCCGAGGCGGCCCTCACCGCCCACCTCGACCTCGCGAGGGCGCTGCCCGGCGACGCCGGGCTCTGGAACGCCGTGGGCGATCTCCAGGAGCGGTTGGGCCGTCTCGGGGAAAGCGCGTCGTCGTGGGCGAGGGCTGCGGAGATACAGCGCACGGACGGCTTCGTCCACAAGGCCATCGCGCTCTTGCGGAAGGTCCGTCGTGCGGCGCCCGACGACCTCGAGGCGATGGAGCGCCTCGCCGCTCTCCATGAGCGTCTTCGGGCGCGTCCGTGAACTCCCCGGCACTCCTCGCGGCACTCGCGGGAGCGGCGGCGCTGCCCCTCGTCCTTGGTCTGGAGGCTCCCTCGCGCTCCCCGGAACCAGGGGCGCCCGCCGCTGCAGCCTCCTCCGACGTCGCGCACGACTCCCCGCGGAGCGCCCTCACGGAATACCTCGACCTCTGCCGTGCGGGTCGATACGACGAGGCCGCGCGATTCCTGAGCCTCCGCGACGCAGACCGAGGTCGAGCCGCGGTGCTCGCCCGGCGGCTCAAAGCCGTCCTCGACCGCCATCTGTGGGTGGACCTCGACCTCGTCTCGGCCCGACCGGAAGGGGACTCGGGTGATGGCCTGCCCGACGGGACCGACCAGGTCGGCGTCATCGCCCTGTCGGGAGGCCCGCCCCAGGCCGTCCGGCTCGTCCGCCGGGCCGATCGCGCCCTGCCGCGTTGGCGCTTCTCCCCGGGCACCGTGGCGAGGATCGACACGTGGTACGCGACCCTGCCCGATCGCTGGATCCGCGAGCGGCTTCCCGACGTTCTCCTTCGGCCCGGCCCCCGCGAGCTGCTCTGGTGGCAGTGGCTCACCCTCGTGGCTCTCGCGCCACTCGGATGGTCTCTCGGACGACTCCTCTCCGGCCTGACGTTCCGCGTCGCCGGCCGGGCGGCGGCTCGGACCGAAACCCTGTGGGACGACGCGGTTCTCCGTCGTCTCAGGGGACCCCTGGCCCTCGTTTGGACCCTGGCGCTGATCGCCGTGGTCGTTCCGGCCCTGGGACTCTACGCCCCGGCGGAGGCGTTTCTCGCTCGCGTCCTGAAGACGGGCGCCGTCGCGGTGGGCTTTTGGGTTCTCTGGCGCATCGTGGACGTCGCCGGAGAAGCGCTGCGGCAATCCCGCTGGGGCCAGGCGAGCGCCTCGGCGCGGTCCCTCGTCTTCGTCGGGGCGCGGTTCGCCAAGCTCGGCGTGGCCGCGCTGGGCATCCTGGCCGCCTTAGGTGAGCTGGGCTATCCCGTGGCAGGCCTTCTGGCCGGGCTCGGCCTCGGCGGCCTGGCCCTCGCCCTCGCCGCCCAGAAGACCGTCGAGAACCTCTTCGGTTCGCTGTCCCTCGCTCTCGACCGGCCGTTCGCCGTGGGAGACTTCGTGCGGGTCGAGGAGTTCGTGGGTACCGTGGAGGCGATCGGGCTGCGCTCGACGGCATTCCGCACGCTCGACCGGACGCTCATCACCATCCCCAACGGACGCCTGGCAGACATGCGCCTCGAATCCTTCTCGGCCCGCGACCGGATGCGCCTGGCGTGCACCATCGGCCTCGTCTATGGCACCACAGCGGCGCAGGTACGGGCGGTCCTCGCGGGGCTCGAGGGCGTGCTGCGCGGACACCCGAAGATCTGGCCCGACGCCGTCGTCGTCCGTTTCCGCGAGTTTGCGGCCTCGTCTCTCGACATCGAGGTGATGGCCTGGTTCGCAACGTCGGACTGGTCGGAGTTCCAGCTCATGCGCCAGGAGGTCTTGCTGCAGTTCATGGAGGTCGTCGAACAGGCGGGGACCTCTTTCGCTTTCCCCACTCGGACCGTGCACCTGGTGTCGGCGCCCGCCGACGCAGCCCCGGACCGCGACCGATGAGCGCCTGGCGCGCCATGGGGCGTCGGGCGCGGCCCATGCCGACGGGGATCGGCTCGCGGCGGCCGCGCCACGTCAGGTCCAGGACCGCGGCCCTGGGCGTCAGGTCACCGGCGTGGGCGCCGGGCTCGCCGACGGTTGCGGAGGCGGCGCGAAGCCCAGGGCGTTCCGCAGGCGGGTCTCGAAGCCGCGGAGCAGCTCGAGTGTCGCCGCGTCGCCGCGCGTGAGGCCGGCGGTGACGGGGTCGCGCATCTGGAGGATGGACTCGAGCGTCGCCTTGAAGGCGGCCTCGGGGGTCCGCTCCGATTCCTGGCGGACCGCGTCGAAGAACCGGGAGGACATCTCCTGGGCGGTCCCGTAGTTCTTGGCCTCGACGACGTCGGAGAGGGTCAGGAGCTGCCCCAGGATCGCCGCAAGGCGGACCCGAGCCTGGGCCGTGGCGAGGTCGGCCTCGGTTCGCGCGAGGCGCTCCTCGACCCCCGCCCTGCCCTGGCGCTGCGGCCAGTAACCGACTCCGTAAGCGATCCCCAGGAGCACGAGGACGATCAGCACCTTCTTCATGGCTCACCTCGCGGTGTCATTCCGCCGTCCGCAGCGTGACGCGGACCGTCCGCGTCTCGCCGTCCCTCAGGTACTCTAGCGTCACGACGTCCCCGATCCGGTGGCGCTCCAGTGTCGCGAGCAGCTCGGCCACCGTCCGCACCCGGCGCCCTCCGACCTCGAGGAGCACGTCTCCGGGCTGCAGCGTCCCGTCGGGCGCCCGGCTCGTGCCCTGAAGCCCCGCCTCGTCGGCCGCCGAGCCGCGCGCCACCTCGAGGATCAGCAGGCCGTCGACGCCCATGTGCTCGGTGAACAGGCGGCTCACGCGGTCGTCCACCGTGAGCCCGAGCTGCGGGCGCACGACGCGCCCGTGGGCGACGAGCTGAGGGACCACCCGGTTGACCGTGTCCACGGGGACGGCGAAGCCGATCCCGGCGCTGGCACCAGCGGGGCTCACGATGGCGGTGTTCACGCCCACGAGGAGGCCCGCGCTGTCGAGGAGCGGACCGCCCGAGTTGCCCGGGTTGATGGCGGCGTCGGTCTGGATGACGTCCTCGATGGGGCGGTCGGTGACGCTGCGGATCGACCGGCCCAGGGCCGACACGACGCCGGTCGTGAGGGTGTGGTCGAGGCCGAAGGGGTTGCCGATGGCGAAGACCTTCTGCCCCACCTGGAGGTCGGCGCTCGTCCCCACGGGGATGGGCCGCAGCGACGCGAGGGGGGCATCGATCCGGAGCACCGCGATGTCGACCTGGGGCGCCGCGCCCACGAGGGCCGCCTTGTAGGAGTCCTGGCCCGAAAGCGTCACGTAGGCCGTCGTGGCGCCCTCGAGAACGTGGACGTTCGTGACCACGTGACCCCGTGTATCCCAGACGAACCCCGACCCCGTGCCCCGCGGGATCTCCACGACGTTCCGCGTCCAGAGGTTGATCTGCCGCGTGAGGGTCGTGATGTAGACGACCGACGGGCTCGCGTGGCGGAACAGCTCGATGGTGGCCGTTTCGTCCGCCGCGAGGTCCCCGCGCGCGGTCACGGGACGCGGCTCGGCCGTCGCCCGCCGGCCGACGTCGAGGTAGCGGAAGAGGTAGAAGCCGAGGAGCAGGCCGAAGGCGGACCCCAGGAGGAGCGCGGCGTGGCGCCCGTCGCGGCGGGGGCCGCGCGGAGGCGGAGGGATCTCGAAGCCCATCGCTCCCTAGGGTATCCCCCGCTCGAGCCAGACGTGCTCGTCGGCGAGGACCTGCTGGGCCAGGCGGTAGGTCGCGTCGTCGTCGTTCCGGAAGAGCGCCCCGAAGCGCGTCTCGATGCGCCGTCGCGCGTGCCGGCAGAAGACGTCGGCCACGCCGTCCACGGCGGCACGCTCCTCGGGTCCCAAGGCCCCGAGAGAGCGCGCCCGTGCGCACGCCGCCGCCATGGCGAAGAGCTCGGCGCCGATGTCTACGAGGCGGAAGAGCACCGACTGTCTCTTCTCGAGCCCCGGGCCGAAGCGCACCATGGCGTGGAAGAGGCGCCGGGCCAGGCGGCGCGAGGTGCGGTCGACGTACCGGACGTGGCGCGCGAGGCGTCCGAACTCGCCGTAGCGCGGCCAGAAACCCCATCCGAAGCAGCGGGCCGGGTACCAGTGGGCGTAGTGGAGGCCGGCGCGCACGAGGGCCGCGAGCTTGCGTCCGAGCGGAGCGTCGGGATTCACGAGGTCGCCCGCCACTCTCAGGTGGCGGTCCACCGCCTCTCTGGCGATGAAGAGGTGCATGATCTCGCTCGAGCCCTCGAAGATCAGGTTGATCCGGAAGTCGCGCATGATCCGCTCGACGGGGATGGGCTCCTCGCCCCGCGCCTCGAGGGACCGCGACGTCTCGTAGCCGCGCCCGCCGCGGACCTGGACGGTGTCGTCCACCATCTCCCAGCCCGCTTCGGAGTTGTAGAGCTTGGCGATGGCGGCCTCAAGGCGGATGTCGTAGCCCTCGCGGTCGGCGGCGATCGAGCAGAACTCCGAGATTGCCTCCATGGCGAAGACGTCGGCCGCCATGGTCCCGATCCTCTGGGCGACGGCGTCGTGTTTCCCGATGGGCGCCCCCCACTGGACGCGTTCCCGGGACCAACGGCGGACGATGCCGAGGCAGCGCTTGCCGACGCCCACGGCCCCCGCCGGCAGGCTCAGGCGGCCCGTGTTGAGGGTGATGAGGGCGAGCTTGAGACCGAGCCCCTCCTTCCAGAGGACGTTCTCCTTCGGGACCCGGACGTCCTTGAAGCGGACGACCCCGTTCTCGATGCCCCGCAGACCCATGAACTCGCAGCGGTGGACCACCTCGACCCCCGGCCAGTCGCGCTCGACGATGAAGGCCGTGATCTGCTTCCGCTCGCGCCCCCCCACGACCTTCGGCGGCGTCTGGGCCATCACGACGAAGAGCTCGGCGATCGTGCCGTTCGTGCACCAGAGCTTCTCGCCGTTGAGCACGTACCCCGAGCCGTCTTCCGTGGGAAGGGCGACGGTCTCGAGGGCGGCGGGGTCCGATCCCACACCCCGCTCGGTCAGGGCAAACGCCGAGACCGCCCCCTTGGCGAGCCGGGGGAAGTAGCGCTTCTTCTGCTCCTCGGTGCCGAAGAGCTTCAGGGGCTGCGGCACGCCGATGGACTGATGGGCGGAGATGAGAGCCGTCAGCGAGCCGTCGACGCTGGTGATCATGCGGATGGCGCAGGCATAGCTGTGCTGCGAAAGCCCCAGGCCACCGTACTCCCGGGGGATCTTGACACCGAAGGCGCCCAGCTCCCGGAGGCCCTGGATCACCTCGTCGGGGATCTTGCCCTCGCGGTCGATCCGGTCCCCGTCCACCTTCTCGCGGAGGAAGGCCCCTAGGGCATCGAGGAACGGCCGCGCCAGGGTCTCCTCCTCGGCGTCAGGACGGGGGAATGGATGGATGAGGTCCAGGCGGAAGCGGCCGTCGAACAGCTCGCCGACGAAGCTCCGTCCCGCCCACTCGGTCTCGCGGGCCGCCTCGGCGACCTCCCGCGCTTCGCGCTCGGTGACCTTCGGTGCCGTGGCCATGGGGCTGACCTTACGGCCGCACGGGGGGCGCGTCAACCGGGGTTTTTCGTTGTACGGCGGGCCCGGGTCGCTCTATCATCGTCGCGCCGGCGGAGGCGACGTGCACCATCTCTTGTGTTCGATGACCGTGCTCCTGGCGGGCTCCGACTCTCCCCTCCGCCCGACCACTCCGGCTGTGGCCGCAGCCCCCGCGCCGGTGCCGGGCCCGGGACATGCGCAGGCCCTCGACCGCCTGACGGCGCCGTGGACACGGCTGTCCCCGCGGGACCGCCGCAGCGCGCCGGCAGCGCTGCCGACGGTCCGGAACGAGACCCCGCGGCGGACGTCGCCGGTCCTCGACCCGCGGCGCGCGTCGCCGTGGGTCTCCGCCGTGCGGCCCCGGTCTCCGCGCGCGCCGCCCCGGACGCCTCGCGGCTGACGCCCCCGGCGGGCGCCCCCGGCCCCGGAGCGGTGTAGAGGGCGCACGGCGATCGGATCCGTCTCTCGGGAGACCCTCGTGCACGGCAACCTCACCGTCGTCCTCGAGATCCTCATCGTGGCCGCCACCGTCGGCGTGCTCGCGAAGCGCCTGCGCGTCCACTACAACATCGCCCTGGTCCTCGCCGGCGTGGCCGTGGGTGCGTCCCGCCTCGTTCCGAGGGTGGGCCTCGACCCCGAGATCGTCTTGCAGGTGTTCCTGCCCATCCTCCTCTTCGAAGCCGCGATCGCCACGGACCTGCGCCGGCTGCGAGAGAACCTCGGGCCTGTGGTCCTCCTCTCGGTGCCGGGAATGCTCGCCTCGGTGGGCGTCGGCGGTGCGATCCTGCGGCTCGGCCTCGCGCTGCCCTGGGCGCTAGCCCTGCTCCTGGGGTCGATCCTCGCGACCACGGACACGATCGCCGTCATCGGCACGTTCCGCAAGGTCCGGGCCCCGGGCCGTCTGGCGACCATCGTGGAGAACGACAGCCTGTTCAACGACGGCACGGCTCTCGTCGCCTTCGCGACGATCCTCGCCGTCGTCCAGGAGGGCCGGTTCGACGCCGGCCAGCGTGCGGCGCAGCTCATTTGGGTGACCGCGGCCGGGCTCGCCGTCGGCGTAGCGGTGGGCTTCGTGGCGTCGCTCCTGATGCGGCGCACCGAGGACCACCTTCTCGAGATCATGCTCACGGTTCTCGTCACGTACGGATCCGCCCTCCTCGCCGAGCGCATCCACGCCTCGGCCGTCCTCGCCGTCGTGGCCGCGGGGATCACCGTGGGCACCGTGGGCTGGCGGGGTCTCGCACCGACGGGGAAGGTCGCCATCCGCTCGTTCTGGGAGGTCGCGGCCTTCGGCGTCAACAGCGTCGTGTTCCTCCTGGTCGGACTCCAGGTGGAGTTCCCCGCCCTCGTCGCCGCGGCGCCGGCGATCGGCTGGGGCCTCGTGGCGGCGACGGCGGGTCGCGCGGCGGCGATCTATCCCTTCCTGGCGCTCCTCCACCTCCGCGGCGAGCCCGTACCTCTTCGTTGGCAGCACCTCCTCCTGTGGGGGAACCTCAAGGGCAGCCTTTCCATGGCACTGGCCCTGAGCCTGCCGCTCTCGCTTCACAACCGGGACCTCCTGGTGGCGGTGGTCTTCGGGTGCGCCCTCGTGACCCTCACCGTCCAGGGGCTGAGCCTGGCCGCCGTGGCGCGACGGCTCGGTCTCGGGCGCCCCGGCGCTGCAGAGCTTCGCCTCGAGGAAGAGCAGGGCCGGTTGCTCGCCGCGCGGGCGGGCCAGACGGAGCTCGACCGCCTCCAGCACCTGGGCCTGCTCCCCATGGGCGTGTTCCAGAAGCTGCGTGCGGCGTACCAGGGGGTCGTCGCCCGGTCCGAGCGGCGTCTCCGGGACCTCCTCGTGCTCCACGCCCAGGAGGAGACCCGCCACGTCCAGGCCGTGAGGCGCCGGCTCCTCGTCGTGGAGAAGAGCGCGATCCGGGACGCCGTGAACGCGGGGATCCTGAGCGAGGAGGTGGCGGCCGAGCTGTCGGCGGGCATCGACCGCGAGCTGTCCGAGCTGCCTGCGGGAGAAGGAAAGGGGTGACCATGTACATCGTGGTGGCCGGTGGGGGGCACATGGGAACGCACCTCGTCTCGCGCCTCGTCGCCGAAGCACACGAGACGGTGGTCATCGACGTGGACCGCCAGGTCACCGAGCGGATCTTCGCCGAGCAGGGCGTCGTGGTGTACACGGGGAACGCCACCGACATCAACGTGCTGGAGCAGGCCGGGATCAAGCGCGCCGACGCCGCCGTGGCCATGACAGGCCGCGACTCCGACAACCTCTCGTTCTGCCTCCTGGCGCGCTACTACGGCGTCCCGCGTGTGCTGGCGCGCATGCTCAACCCCCAGTACGAGGTCCCGTACCGTCTCGTCGGCGCCACCAAGATCCACAGCGAGGCTGACATCCTCGTCAACTCCTTCCTCACGTCCATCGAGTACCCGGAGATCGGGGCTCTGATGCAAGTCGGCAAGGGAGACCTCGTTGCGTTCGAGGCCCGCCTGCCGCCGGGGTCGCCCGTGGCGGGACGCACGGTGGCCGACATCGTCCGCGGCCCGGACTTCCCACGCCGGTGCGTGTTCATCGGCGTCGAGTCCACGACGGGGGAGGTGGAGGTGCCCGTAGGAGGCACGGTGATCCAGGACGGCGCCGGAGTGATCCTCGCCGCGCACCGGCCCGACCTTCCGCAGCTCCTGCGTTGTCTGACCGCGGCTGCGCCGACGGCTCTCTCCCCCGTGCAACAGGAGGCCCTCGGGACCCTGAGCCTCGTGGGCTTCCTCTCCGGCGTCTCGCGGGACGACCTCGCGGCCCTGGCGGTCGGGGCGCGCGCGGAGTCCCGCAAGGCGGGAGAAGTCCTCTACCGGACCGGCGAAGCCGGGGATCGGCTCTACATCCTCCGGAAAGGGGCCGTGGAGCTCGAGGGTCGCGGCCGGCGCAGCGTGCTGCGGCCGCCGGCCTACTTCGGCGAGATGGCGGCGCTCACCGGCGAGGCCCGCACGCAGACGGCGCGGGTGATCGAGGACGCCCAGCTGCTCGCTCTCGACAGCGGCGCGTTCCGGTCGGTGCTGCTCAGGAACCCGTTCCTCGCCCTCGAGCTGGCGAAGGCCTTGACGTCACCCTCCGGCGAGGGAGGCGACTGAGCGTGGCCTGGCCGCCCGTCTCGGGCTCAGAGATGCCGCCGCTCGTCCTCTCCGGGCTCGTCGCGCCTGCGGGCCAGGCGCTCGAGGAGCTCCCGGGCGAGGTCCTTGCCGGCCAGTCCGAAGGCCAGGGAGAGGGCGAACACGACGCCGCCAAAGAGGATCGTGAACGAGGCGAGGAGCACGTGGCGTCCCACTCCCAGGTGCTCGAGGGCCATGGCCGCGAACAGGACCATGAGGGCCGTGTGGACGCCGGCGGCGAGCAGCCGTGCCGAGGGAAGCCCTGCGTTGACCGCCGCGATCAGGACGCTGCGCCGCAGGAAGCCGGCGGCCAGCGATCCCAGGATCAGGAGCCCTGCCGCGATCAATAGCTGTGGCAGGTACGTGAAGGTGCGTGACACCAGATCCATGGCGAACTGCAGGTTCAGGGCCCCGATCGCCAGCAGGACGAAGACGCCCAGCACGGCCCACGAGACGGCCGCGGCCGCGACGGCCGACGGGGCGACGGCGATCCCTCCTTTCTGGAGGATCACCGACAGGCCCAGGCGTTGGGCGAAGCGGTCGAATCCCAGACGCGGCAGCAGGAGCCGCAGCCCCACCCGCACCGCCACGGCAGCGAGCACGCCCACCGCGAGGATCAGGACCATGGCGAGGAGGTTGGGGCCGAAGGCCGCCAGGCGATCGGCGAACCCCGTGAGGGTCTTCTGGACGATCTCGTTCAGGAACTGCCACATGGCGCGCCTCCGTAGAGCCCCTATCCCCAGAGCGCGAGGAGATAGGGCTTCTGCCTCACGAACTCGTCGGCGAGGGCTCGGATGATGGCCTCGACCTCGTCGGCGCCGCTCGACTCCGTGCGGAGCACGAACGAGGCGGTCCGACCCAAGTAGAGGGGATAGAGCGACCGCAGGAGCTGCTCGCCGGGCAGCACGCGGCGGTGGTACGACGCGGCGAACTCGTAGACGACCCGGACCCAGAGCCGGTCGGGTAGCTCGAAGGGAAGAGTCGAGGCCCCGGCGAGGTGGCGGACCGCGGCGAGGGTCTCGGGCTCGAGCGCCTTCTCCCATACCTCCCCCAGGTCCCGCGCCCCCTGGCGGAAGATGGCGAGCATGCGCTCGACGTTCACCGGCACGGGCTCGAGGCCCACTCCGTGGGGGAACCCGAAGAGGGGCACCTCCTCCGCCCCCGCCACCCTGGGCCAGACCTCACGATAGGTGTTCATCAGGTCGAAGACCGAGGACGCCACCTGCACGAGCATCCCGGCCAGGTCGGCGCCGGGGTCCTTGGCGTCGTGGATCTTCGCTCCGAGGAACGACTGGCAGACGCGGAAGCCTCCCGCCAGCGCCGTGGTGGTCATCCAGACGTCGATGCCGAAGCGGGCCACGTTCGACTCCCACACGGGCTGCGCGAGGTAGTGGGCGGCGAGACGTCCGGAGAAGCCGAAGTCGCCCCCGATCGGTTGCCGCACCTCACGGCCGTAGAGCGCGCGGGTGAGCGGGTACACGATGGAGTTCGTGATGGTGCCGTCGTACTTGTGGCGGAGGTACAGGGGGGACACGAAGTCGAAGTCCTGCTGTATCAAGGGGCCGAGCAGCAGCTCCATCCACACCGGCGTGATGCTGCGGAGATCCGAGTCCACGACTGCGCAGGCCCGAACCTTCAGCCGCTCGGCGATGGCGAAGATGGTCCTGAAGGCGCTCCCTTTGCCGGGGATGCCGTGGTACGGCGTCACGATCTTGTGGACCGGGCTGAGCGCGTGCGAGACCAGGATGGTCCCGGGGTTCGCGATCTCCGCGGCGGCCACCGCCTCGGGCGTCCCGTCGCTCGATCCGCCGTCGGAGTTCACGATCGCGGCCCGCCGGTCCGGGAAGTACTTCGCCAGGCCCGCCGTGGCCGCTCGCACGACGTGGCCGATGGTTCGGGCGCTGTTGAAGCTCGGGATGCCGACGAGGAGGTCCACCTCCCCGATCTCGTGCAGGCGGGCCTCGACCGCCGGCTGGAGGGGGACGCTCACGGCGCTGCGACAGCCGGCAGCCGGCCCTCCCCGAGAATCGTGAGGACGGCCGCGTTCCAGCCCGCCGGGCCGGGGGCGGGCGCCCGCTCGGCGCGCGGCAGACGCGCCGCGAGTGTCGGATCGAGCCCGCCGCCGGGCCGCGGCACGACCACGGCCCGGTCCACGACCTCGAGGAGCGGGAGGTCGTTGGCCGAGTCGCCCAGCCCCACGGTCGTGAACGCGCGCCCTTCGGCCGCGTGGAGGTCGAGCAGCGCTCGGAGCGCCCGGCCCTTGTCCGTCGGCCCCGTCAGGTGGAAGAAGCGGCCCCCGCGGGTCACGGCGAGTCCTCGCCTCCGGGCCGCCTCGGTGACCGCCGCTTCGGCGCCGGGGGGGTCCAGGAGGAACGGCTCGTCGTACTCCCGGGCCAGGGCCAGGCGGGCGGCGGGCACCGGCA
This sequence comes from Acidobacteriota bacterium, assembly GCA_016199625.1. Taxonomy (GTDB): domain Bacteria; phylum Acidobacteriota; class Vicinamibacteria; order Fen-336; family Fen-336; genus JACQGI01. Next base: position 32,894 of record JACQGI010000013.1, read on the forward strand.
GCCCCGTGAGGCGGGCGACGTCCTCGGGGGAGAGCGAGGCGAAGCCCACGACCCGGGCCCCGGCTTCGGCCGCGATCGCGCCCAGGGTGCGGACGAGGGCGGGCCGGCGCGCGCCGAGGGCGAGAACCCACGCCGCGCCGTCGTCCCGGGCCCCCGCGGGCGCCCCACGCAGATGATCCCGGGGGATGACCAGGGCGCCGCCGTTCTCCACCACGAGGGGGGCGGTCAGGCCGAGGGTGCGGGCCAGGGGCTCCATCTCGGCGCGCGTCTTGCTGCTGCACAGGACCAGAATTGCCCGGCGCTCCCTGAGGGCCGACAGGGCTTCGCGCGCGTCGTCGAAGGCGTAGGTCTCGTCGTCGAGGAGCGTCCCGTCGAGGTCCGTGGCGACGAGGAGCGGCACCGTCAGGGCGCGCTCGCGTCGCCGCCGTTCTGCGCCAGGACCGCGGCGTTGCCCTGCTGGACCGCGGCCACGAGTCGCGCGCCGGCGTCGGGCACCCCCGCCCACACCCGGGTCCAGTTGGGAACGAGCGGTACCCCGAGGGGATCGACGAGGAACTCCTCGATGGAGGAGCGCAGGGCCTGGGAGAAGACGTGGACGGTCCGCTCCTCCTCGTGGCGGTCGTAGAAGAGGCCGTTGATCGTGGCCACGGAGTAGCTGTCCGAGACGGCATCCTCGGCCTCGCGCTGGTACGCGGCCAGGAGGCTGCGCAGCAGGCCGTCGGGCAGGCTCACCCCCGCCGCCGCCAGGGTCCGGAGGAGGTGCTTCACCACGTCCCTCGCCATGCGGTGCAGCCCCTTCGATGCGTCGTCCGGCGAGAGGTCCTGGTGCTTGTGGTCGTACCGTTCGGCCAGCTCCACCTGGCAGATGCGCACCGGGGCGCGGTGGCGCAGGGCCTCGAAGAGGATCACGATCTCGAGGCCCCAGTCGCACGGAAGCCGCATGCGCTCGGCCAGGTCGATCTTCGTCGCGAACTCCCCCGAGAGCGCGTACCGGAACGACGAGAGGTAGCGGATGTACGGGTCCATGCCCATGAGGCGCGTGAAGGCCATGAGGAGCGGGGTCAGGAGGAGGCGCGTCACACGGCCGTGGAGGCGATCGGACACCCGCGCGTAGTAGCCCTTCACGAAGTCGAAGTCCACGGTCGGATCGATGGCGGGCAGCACCAGCCGCGCCAGCATCTCCCGGGAGTAGTTCACCACGTCGGCGTCCTGGAAGGCGAGGTACTCCACCCGCTCCTCGGCGAGGACGTAGCCCATGGCGACCCAGCAGGCCCGCCCCTTGCCCGGCTCGCCGACGTACAGACCCGCCGCCTCCATCTGTCGCAGGAACTCCTGGACGGCGGGCGACTCGTTCCAGACGACGACCTTCCGGCCCGGGTAGGGGACGAAGTACTCGTGGGCCCGGGCGAAGTCGGCGTCGGTCGCCTTGTTGAGCGAGATCACGAGGGTATCGAGGTAGTCCACACGGCTGAGCTCGCGCAGGATGCCGGCGAGGGCCGGGCGATCCATCTCGCTCGGGAGCATGGGGATCACGAGGGCCACGGGGAAGCGGCGGGTCAGGGCCCGGATGCGCTCCTCGAGCTCCTCGACGGGGCGCGCCACGAGGCGCGGGAGCGCCGTGACGGGACCGCTCTGGTGGAAGTCGCTCATGGGGCCTCCTTCGTTGGCGTCCTCGCTCCGCCTCCTGCGACGGGCACCGACGTCGGCGCGCTGCGGCGTATCGCCCAGACTAGGGCCGGAGGCGTGGCCATGGTGGTCGCGACCACCATGAACACCGCGGCGGCGTAGGTTCCCACGTCGACCACCGGGCGTCCTTCGAGGACGAGCTGCGCGCCGATCCCCGCGAAGATCAGGCCGACCTCGCCCCGGGGCATCATGCCGAGCCCTACGACGAGACCCGACATCCCCCGTGGGACGGCCAGGGCGCACGCCCATTTGCCGACGATGGCGGCGAGGGTGAGGACGGCGGCGAAGCCGAGGACCGACGGGTTCGCGAAGGACCCCACGTCCACCAGCATCCCCATGCGCACGAAGAACACGGGGACCAGGAGGCCGATCAAGGGCTCGAGGCTCTCGTGGAGCGATCGCTCGCCGCGCTCCACGTGGGCCTCGAAGTGGGCCTCCTCGAGGACGAGGCCGGCGGCGAAGGCCCCGACGATGGGAGCGAGGCCCGCGACCATGGCCAGGTAGGACAGGCCGAAGCAGAACGACAGGGAGAGCGCCTGCACGATCCCCGCCGAGCGGAGGGCCAGGGCCGTGCGGAAGATCCGCGGCGAGAGCACGGACCCCACGACCAGCGCCCCTACGAGGAACGCGAAGGCCTTGACGACGATCAGGACCACGGCACCGAGGCTCAGGGTCGTGCCCGTGGCCGCCGCCGTGATGATCCCCGAGATCACGGCGAGGACGAGGAGCCCGAGGACGTCGTCGATCACCGCTGCTCCCAGGATGATCCGCGCGAACGGGGTCCTGAGGGCGCCGGCGTCCTTCAGGACCCGGGCGGTGATCCCCACGCTCGTGGCGCACAGCATCGCCCCGAGGAAGGCGTGGAACATCAACGACTCCCGTGGACGCATCATCTCGCCCACGCCGAAGCCCAGGAGCATCGGTGTGACGACGCCCACGACCGCCACGAGGGTGGCCCGCCCCCCCACGGCCATCATCTCCCGGGGCGTCGACTCGAGACCGACGTGGAACAGGAGCAGGATCGCGCCCAGCTCGGCCAGGACCGAGAAGCTCTCGTTCTGAGCCAGCGCGTGCATCTCGGGCCCGCCGGCGAGGGCGAGGTTGCCCAGCACGATCCCCACGACGAGCTCCCCCAGGACGGCGGGCTGTCCCACGCGGGCGAACAGCTCTCCGGCGAGCTTCGCCGACACGAGGACGAAAGCGAGGGTCAGCAGCACGATGGGCACGGCGTCGGCGCCGTGTCCGGCGGAGGCGAGGATGAGCAGGCTCAAGCGTTCCTCCCGTGGGGAAGGGGCCGACGGCTCGCGGGAGGTCGGCTCGGCTCTCGCCGGAGGCGAGCGGCCTCCTCTGGACGCGCCAGGGACTCCGCGCGTCTAGCGGTGCGGGCGGACGGGCGGATCGTGCTGCGAGCTCGGGTCCGCCTTGGGGTGCGTCGGCGCCAGGGCCGGCGCGGAGACCGTGAAGGCCATGGCGTCCTCCGGCGGCATCATAACCCGGCGCGAGCTTCAGTGGGCGCGGAGGATGTCCAGGCGGTAGATGCGCAGGGCCGAGAGCAGGAGCGACAGGATCACGGGTCCGACGAGGAAACCGAGCGGCCCGAAGGAGAAGAGGCCCCCGAGGATCGCGAGGAAGCCCAGCAGGGGGTGGATCTGGGCCGCCTCGCGCAGGAGCAGGGGCTTCACGAAGTTGTCGATGGTGCTGATGAAGAGCAGGCCGTAGACGAGCAACCCCGCGGCCTTCCACGTCGCGCCGGTGGCGAAGAGATAGGCGCAGGCCGGCACCCAGCCCAGGGGCGAACCCAGGATGGGAACCAGGGCCGCGAGCACCACCATCACGCCCCAGAGGACGGCCGAGGGCACGCCGAAGATCCAGAAGCCGATGGTGGCCAGAATGCCCTGTGCCACGGGGACGAGCGCCATGGCCTGGAGCACGCCCTTCACCGTCCGCCCCAGGTGGTTGAAGATCTCGTCCTCCTGCCTGTCGGACAGCGGCGAGATGCGGCGCAGCTCGGCGCGGAGCCGCGCTCCGTCCCGGAGGAGGAAGAACAGGATGAGAAGGAACAGCGCCACCTCGAAGAGAGCGGTCGTGAGGCCGGCGACGGTCCTCTGGATGAGGGCGTTGGCCGTCGCGGCGAGGCGCGAGAGCGCATCGGAGACGAGCGGGGTGAGGCGCTCCTCGCTCGGGAGCCACGCCGCCACCCCTGGGAAACGCTCGGGCAGCGTCTCCTGCCAGAGCCGCTCGAGCGCCGCGGGCTGCAAGTGGGGCTTCAGCCACTCGAAGAAGGCCCCGGCCTGGTTCCCCAGCAGAGCGGCGAGGCTGAGGACGGGGACGAGGATCAGCGCGGTGCAGGCGAGCACGACGAGCGCGGAGGCCAACGAGCTCCGCCCGCCCACGAGGCGGGAGAGCGCTCTCTGGAGGGGGTTCAGGAGCAGTGCGACCGCCGCGGCCACGGTGAACACGAGGACGAAGTGCCGGAAGACGAGGAAGGCGAGGTAGAGGGCGAAGACCAGGCTGGCGACGAGCGGCACGAGGATCACGGGACGGCTCGTGAGCGGCTTCTCCCCGGGCGCGCTCATGGTCTCACCCGGAGGATACCTCAGGCCGGCGGCGGGGTCAGGTCACGACGGCCTGCTTCGTCCCGCGCTCCCTCCGGGCGTGGACCGAAGCGACGGCGGCGTCGAGGCGCCCGAGGACGCCGCGCGTCCACCGGCCCTGGAGGGCGCCGAGGTTGGCCAGGAAGGACGGGCGCAGGTAGAAGCGGGCGTACGCCGCCCTCAGGAGGAAGCGCAGCTCGGCTTCGGCGAGGTGGGGGTGCCTGAACGTCGGCGTGAAGGAGTCGAAGCGCTCCCAGTCCGTCTCGTAGACGAGGCCGCCCAGTTGGCGCCAGAGCGGCGTGCCGGGATACGGTGTCAGCAGCTTGAACTGGGCGAGGGTGGTCCCCAGGGCGATCGTCTCGTCGATGCGCGCCGCGACGGCGTCCCAGGTGTCCTCGGGACGGCCGAGGACGCACAGCGCCACGGTCTTGACCCCGAGGCGCCGGCAGTCGTCCACGACGGCGCGGGCCGCGGCCGCGTCCGAGCCTCCGGCGCCGACACGGAAACGGAGCGCCTGGAGGCCGGCCGCTCTCCAGGCCCCGAGCAGCGCCGCGTCCACGTCGCGAAGGCGCGCTTCCCACTCGAAGCGGAGGGAGAGCGGCCGGAGGGCGAGGACCCGGGCGAGCTCCGCGAGACGAGAGCGGTCGCGGGCGAAGGCGTGGTCCCGGAGGACGACCACGGCGCCGCGGTGGCTGCGCGAGAGAGCCGCGAGCTCCTCGAGGACGTGGGCCACGCTCCGGTGGCGCGGCCGCGAGAAGATCCGATTCGGGCAGGCCTCGCAGAACTCCGAGCACGTCCGGGTGGCCAGGAGGGGGAGGCGACGCGCCCGGGCGGCCCCCACGAGATCCCAGCGCGGAAACGGGAGCGCCTCGGGCTCGGCCTCGCGGCTCGCCACGAGGCCCTCGAGGCGCTCGCCTCGGGAGAGGCGGGCGACGGCGTCCTCGGGCTCGCCCTGCACCACGAAGTCGGCGTGGGGCAGGAAGAGGTCGGGGAGCTTCGACGCGGCGATGCCCACGAACCCCACCCGCGCGCCCCGCGCCCGCATGGCGTCCGCCCAGTGCGTCTCGTTGCGGTGGTCCACGATGGAGGACAGGGCGAGGGCGACGTCGCCGTCTGCCAGCTCGCCGCGGGTGAAGCGCACGTCGTGTCCGGCTCGGGCGAGGATCCCCGCAAGGGAGGCGAGAGTGACGCTGGGCAGGTCGTGAAGGCGCCGCTTGGCGTGCCCTGCGACGCGCGCCACCACGGAGAACGGCTTGAGGCGCGAGCCGAAGCCGGCGCCGCCGCCCTTGTGGACGAAGCCCTCGCGGGCCTCGATGTCGGCGAGGACGACCCTCAGGCGGTCGCTCTCAGTGGGCCGGGGCCACGGGCGTCTCCGGCGCCGCGGCGGGCGCCGCCGCCCGGGCGACGGCCTCCGGCTGGACCGTGCGGGCGATGGCGGCCATGGGCGCGTGGAGGAACTCGAGGAACGGCTTCGGGTAGAGGCCGATCCAGAAGCACAGGGCCACGAGCGGCACGAGGGTCGCGAGCTCCCGGGCGTTCAGGTCCGCGAGGTGCTCGTTCTCCTTCTTGGTCACCTGGCCCCAGAAGACCCGCTGGTACAGCCAGAGGAGGTAGGCCGCGCCCAGGACGACGCCCGAGACGGCCCAGTAGGCCCAGACGCGATTCGCGGAGTAGGCCCCCTGGAGGATCATGAACTCGCCGATGAAGCCGTTCAGCGTCGGCAGCCCCATGGAGGCCAGGAAGATCAGCAGCGTGAAGGTCGCGTAGACGGGCACCACGTGGGCGAGGCCGCCGAACTCCGCGATGGCCTTCGTGTGCCGCCGCTCGTAGATCAAGCCGACGATGAGGAACAGCCCGCCCGTCGAGAGGCCGTGGTTGACCATCTGGAGGACGCTGCCCTCGAGGCCCAAGGGGTTCAGGGCGAACATCCCCAGCATGCAGAAGCCCAGGTGCGAGACCGAGGAGTACGCGATGAGCTTCTTCATGTCCTTCTGGACGAGGGTCACGAGGGCCGCGTAGACGATGGAGATGATCGAGAGGGCCACCATGAACTGGAGGACTGTCGGCTGCACGACGAAGAGGTCCATCGTCTGGCGCAGCGCGTCGGGCAAGAGCGGCAGCGAGAAGCGGATGAAGCCGTACGTCCCCATCTTCAGGAGGACGCCCGCGAGGATCACCGAGCCCGCCGTGGGAGCCTCCACGTGGGCGTCGGGGAGCCAGGTGTGGAACGGGAACATGGGGACCTTGATGGCGAAGCCCAGGGCGAAGGCGAGGAAGACCCAGAACTGCAGCTCCGCGGGGATCCCCATCCCGTACCACCGGGTCACGTCGAAGGTGCCTGTCGTCTCGAACCCCGGGATCTTCCGGGAGTGGAAGTAGAGGGCCAGGATCCCCAGCAGCATCACCACGGAGCCGACGAGGGTGTAGAGGAAGAACTTGATGGCCGCGTAGAGCCGCCGGGCACTGCCCCAGATCCCGATGAGGAAGTACATCGGGACCAGCATGACCTCCCAGAACACGTAGAAGAGGAACATGTCCAGGGCGCAGAAGACCCCGAGCATCCCCGACTGGAGCAGGAGCAGGAACACGTAGTACTGCCGGACGCGGGTCGTGATGGCCGTCCAGGAGGAGAGGATCGCGATGGCGCCCAGGAGGGTCGTCAGGAGGATGAGCAGGACGCTCACGCCGTCGACGCCGAAGTAGTACTGGACGCCGATCGAGGCGATCCAGTCGAACCTCTCCTCGAACTGGAAGGGCTGCGGATGGGAGCGGTCGAACCAGAACCAGAGCGGCAGGCTCACGAGGAAGCCCAGGATCCCGACGGCGTTGGCGAACCACCGGACCGCCTCGTCGTTCCTCTTGAAAGTCGGGATGAGCAGGAGGACGACCGCCCCGGCGAGGGGCGTGTAGGTGATGATCGAGAGGAGGTGTTCCCGGTAGAAGTCCATCGCTCCTCCTAGAGCGGGATCCAGCGGCTCGCCGCGATCATGAAGAGGACGCCCAGGAGCATGGCCCAGGCGTAGTGCTGGACGAGGCCGTTCTGCACCGCACGGAAGAGATAGCTGAAGTTGTCCAGGATGAAGGCCGTGAGGTTCACCGCTCCATCCACGAACCAGCGGTCGAAGAAGTCCGAGAGCTTCGCCACCATGTCCCGGGTCGCCCACGCCACCCCGTTCACCCCGAGGCCGGGCCGCACGTCTCCGTCGCCGCCGTCCACGACGAGGCGGTCCATGGTGTGGAGCGCCCCGCCGCCGCCGAGGGCCACGCCCCGGACGAAGATCGCGCCGTACAGCTCGTCCACCCAGTACTTGTTCAGGAGCAGGCGGTGGGGCCCGGCGAGGGAGGTGGCCAGGCCCTCGGGGATCTCGGGGCGCGACTTGTAGAAGTGCCGTCCGACCACGATCCCGGCGAGGCCCACGAGGACGCTGGCACCCATGAGCCCCCACTCCACGCCGGGGCCGGGAACGGGCGCCTCGAAGACGCCGGCCAGCGCGTGATGGGCCGGCTCGAGGACCGGGTGCAGGAAGTGCTCGAACAGGTTGGGCAGCCCCGTGACCGCGGGGATCCCGAGGTAGCCGGCCAGCACCGACCCGCCGGCGAGAACCAGGAGCGGCACGGTCATCGTCCGGGGAGACTCGTGGACGTGGTGGGCCTGCTCTTCCGTCCCGCGGAAGCTCCCGTGGAACGTCATGTAGAAGAGCCGGAACATGTAGAAGGCGGTCATCCCCGCCGTCACGAGGCCGATGCCCCACACCCAGCGCCCGTAGTCTCCGATCTTGTACGCCGACCAGAGGATCTCGTCCTTCGAGAAGAAGCCGGAGAGGAACGGCACCCCCGCGATGGCCAGGCACCCGACGAACATCGTCAGGTGCGTCACCGGCATCTTGTCCTTGAGCCCGCCCATCTTCCTCATGTCCTGCTCGCCCGACATGCCGTGGATGACCGAGCCCGAGCCGAGGAAGAGCAGGGCCTTGAAGAAGGCGTGGGTCATGAGGTGGAAGATGCCGGCGGCGAAGGCGCCGACGCCGCAGGCGAGAAACATGTAGCCGAGCTGGGAGACCGTCGAGTACGCCAGCACACGCTTGATGTCGTTCTGGACGAGGCCGATGGACGCCGCGAAGATCGCCGTCAGGGCGCCGACCACGGCCACGACGAGCATCGCCTTGGGCGCGTGGGCGTAGATCGCCGAAGAGCGCGCCACCATGTAGACCCCCGCCGTCACCATGGTGGCGGCGTGGATCAGCGCCGAGACTGGAGTCGGGCCCTCCATGGCGTCGGGGAGCCAGACGTAGAGGGGCAACTGGGCGCTCTTGCCGCACGCGCCGACGAAGAGCAGGATCCCGATGAGGGTGAGCGTCCCGGTCCAGGCATGCTCCACGGGCATGTGGCGCGCGCCGATGGCGTCCACGATCGTCCGGAAATCCAGGCTCCCGAACGTCACGAAGATCAGGAAGATCCCCAGGAGGAAGCCGGCGTCACCGATGCGGTTGACGATGAACGCCTTCATCCCGGCGTCGGAGGCGCTCTGCTTGGCGAACCAGAAGCCGATGAGCAGGTACGAGCAGAGGCCGACCCCCTCCCAGCCGACGAAGAGGACGGCGTAGTTCGCCCCGAGGACGAGGGTCAGCATGGCGAACATGAAGAGGTTCAGGTACGCCATGTAGCGCGCGTAGCCGGGGTCGTGACCCATGTAGCCCACGGAGTAGACGTGGATCAGGAGCCCGACGAACGTGACCACGAGGATCATCACGGAGGAGAGCGGGTCCACCTGATACGCCCAGTCCACCGAGAAGGGCAGAAGCCCCGAAGACGTCTGGGCGGCTCCGCCCGGCAGCCACGTCCAGAGGGTCTCGACGATCGTGTGGTCCGGCGCCGCGTGAGCCTCGAGTGCCGCGTACACGGAGACGAGGAACGCGAGGGCGACGGTCCCGCACGCCACGAGGCCGACGAGGGGCGAGGGGGTCGCGTGCTCCCCGTGCCCTCCGCCGTGGTCGTCGTGGCCGTGGCCGCGGCGGCCCAGGACCCGCACCCCGATCGTGAAGTTGAAGAGGAACCCCACGAGCGGCAACAGCGGGATCAGGAAGATGTATTTCATCGGCCGAGGGTCGAGGGCCGGCCGATCTTATAGAGGCCCGCCGGGAGCGTCAAGCACGCCGCTCAGTCGTGGCGGGTCTTCCCGGCGAGCAGATCGAAGGCATGGGGCAGCAGCGGGGCGAGAGCCTCGAGGCCGTCCCGCACCCCCTTCGGGCTCCCGGGGAGGTTGATCACCAGGGAAGCGCCGACGGTCCCCGCGAGGCCGCGGGAGAGCGCGGCCAGGGGCGTTCTCTGCGCGCCGTGAGCCCGGAGTCGCTCGGCCAGGCCGGGGGCCTCGCGCTCGAGGACGTCCCGTGTGGCCTCGGGCGTCACGTCGCGCGGCCCGAGGCCCGTCCCGCCCGTCGTGACCACGAGCGGGGCGGCCGACGCAGCCTCGCGGATCGCGCGGCCGATCGTCCCGCGCTCGTCGGGCACGACAACGGGCCCCGAGACCTCGAGCCCCGCCTCCCGGAGCAGGCGGCAGGCCTCGGCCCCCGACACGTCCTCCCGCTCACCGCGGGCGGCGGAGTCGCTGACGGTGATCACGACGGCTCTGGGCACTGTGGCCCCCGCGTTGACGCCCCGGACGGGCGGCACCTATAGTGGGAACGATGATAGCCCGGGCGGGGGCGAGCGAGGCGGTGCGATGCGGGTGACGGGGCTCCTGACGTTTCTCCTGCTGCAGGCGACGGCCCCTGCGCAGACGAGGTCCGTGGCGGTCGCGGTCACCGACGAGAAGGGGGCGCCCGTCCGCGGTCTGACGCGCGAGGAGGTCGTGGTCCTCGAGAACGGCGTGGCGCGCGACCTGGTCCGCATCGATCCCGACGACCGGCCCCTCACCCTGGCGGTGCTCCTCGACACGAGCCAGGCCATGGGGTCGTCCTACCGCCTGCACGTCGTGGAGGCCGTGACCCGTTTCCTGACCCGCGCGCCCGAGGGCGCGCGCTTCGCGGTGTGGACGACCGGCGACCGGCCGACGAGGGTCGTGGACTATACCGACGACGCGGCCGCCGTGGCCAAGGCCCTGAGGCGCGTCGCGCCGCAGGGGGGCAACACCGTCCTCGACGCCCTCGTCGAGGCCTCGAGGGACCTGGGGAAGCAGGAGGGCCGGCGGACCGCCGTCCTCGTGGTCACGGGCCTGGGCGTCGAGTTCAGCAACCGGGACAAGCACCGCGTCGTGGACGAAGCGGCCGGCAACGCCGACGTCTTCCACGCCGTCCAGGTCGAGGAGGGCGAAGCGCGATTCGAGGACCGGCAGCGCTACGAGTTCGCCCTCGCCGGCCTCGCGCGGCGGACCGGGGGCCTTCACGAGAGCCTGTTGTCGTCCATGGGCGTCGATGCGGCCCTGACGAAAGTCGCCGCCGATCTCGCGTCCCGCTACCGCCTGAGTTACGCCAGCCTGCCCGAGGTGACGAAGGCGAAGGTCGAGGTCCGCGTGGCGCGCCCCGGCGTCCGGGTGCGGGTGGCCCGCGGGGAGGACCGCTGAGCATGCGACGCGCCGCAGCAGCAATCCTGGTCCTCCTCGCTGCGCGGCTCGCCGCCCAGACCCCCAGCCCGCGCCCCCCGACCTTCGAGGTGGGGATCGAGGTCATCAACCTCACCGTCTCGGTGACCGACCCCCGCAGCCGCTACGTCACAGACCTCGCCGACGAGGACTTCACCGTCTTCGAGGACGGCGTCAAGCAGGAGCTCACGCTCTTCACCCACGAGAACCTGCCGATCTCCCTCGCCCTCATGATCGACACCTCGGCCTCGATGGACGAGAAGCTCGAGCAGGCCCAGATGGCCGCCGTCCGTTTCGTCCGGACGCTGCGCCCCCAGGACCGCGCCCAGGTGGTCCAGTTCAACGACCGCGACACCGTGCTCCAGGAGTTCACCGCCGACCACGAGGCCCTCGAGACCGCGGTCCGCCGCACCCATGCCGCGGGCCCCACGGCGCTCCACAACGCCCTCTACGTCGCCCTGAAGAGCCTCGCCAAGGAGAAGAAGGCCGGGGAGCTGCGCCGCCGGGCCATCGTCCTCCTGTCCGACGGCGAGGACACGGCGTCCCTCGTGTCCGACGATCAGGTGATCGAGCTGGCACGGAAGACCGAGATCGCCATCTACTCGATCAGCCTGCGGGGCCGGCGCCCGAGCGACCGGGAACGCCTGGCCTTCAGCCAGGCCGCCCACCTCCTTTCGGTCCTCGCCCGCGAGACGGGCGGCCAGGTGTACTTCCCCAACTCGATCTCCGAGCTCGACACCGTCTACGACCGCATCGCCGAGGAGCTCCGGACCCAGTACAGCCTGGGTTACGTGTCCAACAACAAGCGCCGCGACGGGAAGTGGCGGAGGATCGTGGTTCGGACCCTGAGCCGCGACGAGCTCCAAGTGCGCCACAAGCTCGGGTACTACGCCCCGGCGAGCTAGAGCCTCGTGCGCCGCCCCGCGTTCGGCGCCCTTCTCCTCGCCATCCTGGGCCTCCTCACGGCGACGGAGCTCGCCCTCGGCACCCTCGTCTACCGCCGGCTCCGCGAGGCCCTCGAGGCCGACCTCGGCCGCAGGCTCGTCCACGTCTCGCAGCTCCTGGCCACGGGGGTCGATGCGCCGCTCGTCGACCAGTTCCGCGACGGCGACGAGGCCCTGGCGGCGTACGGGATCGTCCGCGAGCGCCTCGCGGCCCAGGCCCGCGCCGCGGGCGTCGAGCGCGCCTACGTCTTCGACCGCGCCCTCGCGACCCGGCTCGACACCGGGCCGAAGGCCCCCGGATCGGCTCTCTACGCGCTCCTGGCCAACCGGCTCGAAGTGGAGTCGGCGGCCGCCGGCCGCGCCGCCGCGACGCGGCTCTACCGCGGCGAGGACGGGAGCCTGCGCCTCTCGGCCTTCGCGCCCGTCGTCCGTGAGGGCGGCGTCGGGCTCCTCGTCGGCGTGGACGCCAGCCCCGACTTCTTCGCCTCCCTCGCGGCGCTACGCCGGCAGATGCTCCTCCTGGGCGGCGCGAGCCTGGCCGTGGCGGGCCTCGCGGCGATGCTCATCGTCCGCCAGGTGGGCGAGAGACTCGGCCGTGTCCGCCGCGCCGTGTCGCGGGCCACCCGCGGCGACCTCACGGCACGGGCCGAAGTGGCCGGCGCCGACGAGATCGGCGCCCTGGGCCGGGATCTCGACGCGATGATCGCCACGATGGTCGACGCCCGGGACCACTTCGCCGCGGTCCTGGGCAGCCTCGAGGCCGCGCTCCTCGCCACGGATACCTCGGGGGTCGTGACCGTGGCCAATGCCAGCGCGCGTCGGCTCCTGGGCCGCGACGACCTCCTGGGACGACCCCTGACCGAGGTCTGCGCCGACGAGCCGGCCCTGGGTGCTTTCGTCCGGGTCGCCCTGGCCGGCGGCCAGACGGCCGGCGCCGAAGTCGCCCTGGGCGGCGGCCTCCCGGCCGGCGGTCGCGTCGTGGCGGCGAGCGCGAGCCCCCTCGTCCGTTCCGGGGAGCGGGCGGGCCTCGCCCTTTCGCTCCTCGACGTGACGGAGCTGCGCCTCCTCGAGCGACGCGCACGGAGCAACGAGCGCCTGGCGGCCCTCGGCGGCATGGCGGGTGGGCTGCTCCACGAGATCCGCAACCCACTGGCGTCGATGATGGTCTACCTCGACCTGCTCCGTGCGCCCCTCGCGGGCGAGGCCGAGCCGCGCGAGGTCCTCGACCGGGCCATCGCCGACGGCGAGCGGCTCGCCCGGTTCCTCGAGGACTTCCAGATCTTCGCCGGGCTCCGTCCGCTGCGCCTCGAGACCGTGGACCTCCCGAGGGCGGCACGCGCCGTCGCCGCCGCTCTCGCCTGGCCGCCGGCGGTGGCCTGCTCCGTGCAGGGCGAAGACGGTGTGGCCCTCGTCGCGGACCGGCGGCTCCTCGAGCACGCCCTCCGGAACCTCCTGCGGAACGCCCTCGAGGCCCTGACGGAGCGCGGTGGCCGGGTGGACGTCGTCGTGGCCCGGGAGGAGGGCGTCGTCGTCGTGGGAGTGACCGACGATGGACCGGGGATCCCGGCCGAGGAAGTCGAGCGGATCCTGGACCCCCTGTTCACCACGAAGAGCCGGGGGACGGGGCTCGGCCTGAGCATCGTCCAGCGGGTGCTGGAGCTTCACGGGGGGACGCTGCGCGTCGAGTCTCCCGCAGGGGGAGGCGCTTCGTTCCGGCTGCGCTTCCCGGCACCCAGCTAGATCGGAGGGACCATGGCGAGGATCCTGGTCGTGGACGACGAAGCGGCGCTGCGCGACTCGCTCGTGCGCACCCTGTCGGGGCAGGAGCACGAAGTGGAGGCGTGCGCCGACGGGGCCACGGCCATGGCGCGGCTCGAGCGCGGCCGGTTCGACCTGCTCCTCACCGACATCCGTCTGGGGGAGCGGAGCGGCCTCGACCTCGTGGCCGAGGCGCGGCGCGCCTCGCGTGCTCTCCGGATCGTCGCCATGACGGCCTTCGGCTCCGTGGACGTCGCCGTGGAGGCCATGCGCCGCGGCGCCGACGACTTCGTCGAGAAGCCCTTCCGTGCCGACGCCCTCACGGCGCGCCTCGAGCGTGTGCTCGAGCCCGCGCGCCTCGCCGGCGAGGTGACCCGACTCCGCCGGGAGAACGAGGCCCTCCGCGACGAGCTCACGGCGGGCGTGGCCGAGGAGGTGCTGGTCGGGAGCTCGAAGGCCCTGGCCCGCGTCCGGGAGCTTGTGGACAAGGTCGCCCCCACGACCGCGACGGTGCTGATCCGCGGCGAGACGGGGACGGGCAAGGAGCTCGTGGCCCGGCGCATCCACCGGCTGAGCGGGCGGGCCGAGAGGCCCTTCGTGGCGTTCAACTGCGGCGCCGTGGCCGAGTCCCTCGCCGAGAGCGAGCTGTTCGGCCACGAGTAGGGGGACTTCACCGGCGCCGACCGCATGCGATCGGGACGCTTCGAGCTGGCGGACGGCGGGACGCTGTTCCTCGACGAGATCGGAGAGATGGCCCCGGCCTTGCAACTGAAGCTTTTGCGGGCCCTGCAGGAGAGGGCCTTCGAGCGCGTGGGAGGCGCGGCGACGGTGTCGGTGGACGTCCGCGTCGTGGCGGCGACCCACCGCGACCTCGAGACCGCCATGGGCGAGGGACGCTTCCGGGAGGACCTGTACTACCGCCTGAACGTCGTGAGGATCGACGTCCCGCCGCTCCGCGCGCGGCCCGAGGACGTCCCGGCCCTGGTCGAGCACTTCCTCGCTCGCTACGGCTGCCGGGACGGCGGGCGCGTGGTCTCGATCACCCCCGAGGCCCGAGCCGCCCTCCAGGCCCACCCCTGGCCCGGGAACGTGCGGCAGCTCGAGAACGTGATCCACCGCGCCACCATCCTCTGCGAGAGCGACACGATCGGCGTCGAGGACGTGGCCCTCGAGCTCTCGAGCCCCGTGCCGGAGACCGGCGGAAGCCTCGACCTGCGCGCTGCGCTGGACCGCGTCGAGCGCGACCTCGTCGCCCGCGCCCTGCGCGAGCACCACGGCAACCTGACGGCGGCGGGGCGCGCCCTGGGCATCGACCGCAACCTCCTGCGCTCCAAGCTCCGCAAGCACGGCCTGCGCCCGTGACGTCCCGGCCCCTCCTCGCCGTCGTGGCCGCGGCCCTCCTCGCCCGCCCCCTCGCGGCCGAGGAGTCGCCCTCGCGCCGCGACGGTCTGCCCGGCCTCGAGGGCGCCGTCCATCGGGCGGCCGAGGAGCGGGCGCGACTGCTCGACGCTCGGCGCAGCCGGAGCGCCGCCGCCGTGGCGCTCGCCGACGAGATCGCGCGGCTCAAGGCGAACGAAGCGGCGCCGCGGGCCGGGCGCGAGCTCGAGGCGCGGCTCCGGGATCTCGACCGGCTCGCTGCGGCCCTCGACGACCTGGACACGCGCATCGCCGCGCGCACGCGCGACCTCCAGAGGGCGGCAGCGGCCTTCGAGGTCGCAGCCGAGGCGGAGGCGGCCCGCGTCGCCTCGCCGGCCGAGGCCGGAGGGGCGGCGGCGCTGCGGGCGATCGAGGCGTCCCGGCGGCGCGTGGCCGAGGTCGCGGTGCCCGACGTGCCCTTCCGCCCTCTGCTCGACGTGGGCCTGGCGGCGGGCGACGGCGCCCCCGAGATCGCCGCCAAGCTCGCGCTCCTCGCGTCGGAGCGCCGAAGGGGCCAGGACGAGATCGCTCGCCTCGAGGAGCAGGAGCGCCTCCTCGCGGCGCGCATGGACGTGAAGCGCCGGCTCGCTGTCCAGGTCGACGCGGCGCGGCGCGACGCCGGGGGGGACTTCGAGCTGCTCGTCCAGGAGGCCGACGACCTCCGGTTCGCGCTCCGCGACCTGGCACGGCAGCACGACGACGTGGCGCGCCGGCGCGCAGAGATCGCCGAGGCGGTCCAGGCCCTCGAGGCGCGGAGCCACGAGTTTGGGAGGCGAGAGGCCCCATGACACGACACCTGTCCCCCGTCGCCGCCGTCGTGCTCTCCTGCGCCGTGCTTCCGGCCGCCGCCGAGGATCCTGCTCCCCCGGGGGACGGCTGGACCTGGCGTTCCTCCGCGTACCTCTTCGGGACGGTGGACGACAGCGACGGCGTCGCCTTCGCCCCCGTGAACGGGGAGCTGGGCGAGCCGAGCCCCAGCGCGAGCCTGGGCGCTTCGGCGGACGTGGAGCGCCGCGGTGACGAGGGCGACGTCCGCGCCACGGGCTTCGGCCTCGTGCGCCACCCGTTCTCGGACGCCGACCGCAGCTTCTTCCTCGCGGGGCGGCTTCACGCGGTCCGGCGGTTCTCGCCGTCGTGGCGCCTGCTCCTCGACGACGCGGCTAAGCTCCAGCGGCGGGCTGCCTCGCGTCACGACTTCCAGAGGAACGAGGCGATCCTCGGGGCCGAATGGCGGCGCGGGAGCGCGGACGTCTCCCTGCGCCTCTCCGATCGCCGGCGCTCCCTGCCCGACCTTCCGGTCCTCGGCTTCGACCGCCAGGGCCTCGCTCTCGCGGCCTCGCTCCGTCTCGCCGCGCACGAGCGGCTGCGGGCCGAGGCGGGGGTCCAGCGCTATGCCGCGTCCACCGCGAGCGGGACGCGATGGGTCCTCTCCGCCGAGGCGGCCTCCATCCGCCCGCGGACGCTCCTCGCGCTCCGGGCGTCCTGGTTCGAGCCCCGGAGCGACGAGGTCCTCGTCCCGCTCGGGGCAGCCCCCGAGGTCCGCCCCGCGGAGTTCGGCTCCGTGGAGCGCGACGCGTTCTTCGAGGCCATCGCGCTCGACGAGGCCCTCGTGGGCTTCGCCGAGGACGGGACCTCCGCGGAGCTGCCCGTGGACCTGCTCCTCCTCGACCCCCTCGAGAACGACAGCGACGAATGGGACTTCGGCCGGCGCAAGCTGGCGCTCTCGGCCCTGGCCACGCGCCGCCTCGGAGCCCGGTGGACCCTCACGCTCTCCGCGCGACTGCAGCGCCGTCGCGGGCCCGACCTCCTCACGCCCGACTTCTCCCAGGAGTTCGAGGAGACGCGGCTGTCGTTCCGGGCTGCGGTGCGCTTCCAGGCATCCCGGCGGCTCTTCGTCCTCCTCCAGGGCTCGCAACTCACGAGCGACGCCGACCGCCGGGCCCTGGACTACTCTCGCAGCCTGGGTGCCCTCGGACTCCAGGTGGAGTTCTAGGATCGCTCGACTTCCGAGCGGGGCCGCTCGGTTTTCGAGCGGGTCGCGCCGTGGGGGGGGCCTTTCGGCCAGACTTTCCGACGGTATGCGCCTTGCAAGTTCCGAAGGCGAGGCCCGGCCGCTCGTCCGGCGCCTGCGCCCGCGAGGCGCCCGAGGAGGCCGCGACATGAGACCCCTGATCCTGACGTCGGCGGTCGTTCTGCTCGCCGGGGCGCCCGCGCTCCACGGCGACGAGGGCGGGAAGACCGAGATCACCGTGTTCCTGGGCGTCTCCCTCCAGGAGCCTTCGGTGACCCGCCGTTTTCCCGACGTCCTCCCGGTGCGGGAAGGCCCGGGGCACATCCCGCAGTTCGAGGAACGGACGCGCCTCGGCGGGAGCTTCCTCCAGGGCTTCCGCGTCGGCCGGACCCTCGGCGACCGCGTGACCCTCGAGGTCGGCCTCTCCGTGGCCCCGACCCACGAGCGGCGCTTCGAGTCGGACTTCCCCTGGTGGCCGTACTGCCCCGAGTGCGTCGTCACGTCCGACGGCGGGGGTACCCCGCCGTCGCCGCCACCGGATCTCGTTCCGGTCCCCGTTCCGGGCTGGGGCGACGGCAACGTCGTGGCCTACGCCTACGACGCCGACGTGACCTTCGACCTGGCTACGGGCGCCGTGCGGCCCTACGTGCTCCTCGGCGCGGGGGGCGTCACCTACGATTCCGGTCTCGAACCCAACCAGACCGACTTCCGGCTGAGCTTCGGAGGGGGGCTGAGGCTCGGCGGAGGTGCCGTGAGCGGGCGCCTCGAGGTCGCGGACGCCCTGACCCCCGACCATTTCCTCACAGGCGAGACCGAGCACGACGTCCAGGTC
The DNA here is from genome assembly GCA_016199625.1 of Acidobacteriota bacterium. Taxonomy (GTDB): domain Bacteria; phylum Acidobacteriota; class Vicinamibacteria; order Fen-336; family Fen-336; genus JACQGI01. The sequence continues at coordinate 50,712 of JACQGI010000013.1, forward strand.
CGCTGCGGCGTCTCCGTGCGTGTCCCTTGATCTGCGGAGGATCGATAATGAAGACGGTGCGAATCGTCGTCCTGCTCGCCCTTGCCCTCGCGGCCTGCGGCTCTGTGGAGAACCCCGCGGCCCCTGGGCCCCAGCGCGGCCTGCTCGAGGTGCGGGGCGTCGAGGTGGCGATCCTCGAGTCGTTCCCGACTCAGGTCATCGCCAACGTGGAGGGGCAGTTCCCCACCGTGTGCACCGCGGTCGACGAGATCCGCGTCCGGCGTCGGGAGCGGGTGGTCGAAGTGACGATCACGACCGTCAGCACCGCGACCACCTGCATCCTGCTGTATCCGCCTCCGGTGAATGTGCCGGTGCACCTGGGCTACTTCGGCGAGACCGGCGAGTACGTCCTGCGGGTGAACGGCTTCGAGACCCGCTTCAAGATCTGAGGCCTGGCGGTGCCCCCGTCGCCGGGGACACCGGGGTGTTCACCAGCCCAGGCGGAGGCTCACGTGCGGCCGCGAGCACCGCGAGTGTCCGTGGTAGTGGTGGCGCACGCGGGGCGACGGGCGGTAGTGGTATCGCCTCTCGTAGTAGTAGCCCCCGTAGTCGCCCCGATAGTGGTCGTCGTAGTAGCGCCTCTCGTGGTGCCGCGGAGCGTAGTGACGCGGGGTGCGGTAGCTCCCGGAGTAGTAGTGACGATGCCCGTGGCGACAGTCTCGGGAATGGCGGTGGCCGGCCTCGGCGGTCGCCGGAACGGCCAGCGCCCCGAGGAGCGAGAGGGAGAGGGCAGCCGCCAACGTCCGGATCCTCATGAGGACACCTCCTCCACCTGGATCCGAAGCAAGCGTCCTGCCAAGCCGTGCGAGTCTCTTGGACAACGACTTAGGGGCTGCTGACGGTCGACGGCCGGCCGCAGGAGACGACAGGGCGTGTCCACCGCACCGGTCACTCCACCCAGACCTTGACCGTCGTGTCCTCGTCCTCGATCTCCACGAGCTCCTGGCCGGACTCGAGCGCATCCAAGACCTCGCCGAGCCGGACCGCGTGGTGATCACGGGCGTGACGGCGACAGCGCAGGTCGATCGGGAAGCCGTCGCCTAGAGCTCGGGCCAGCGCCAGCGGCACATTGACCGAGACCCGGGCCCTCTTGTCGCCCTTCTCGACCACGCGGACCTTGAGCCAAGTCGGCTTCTCACCGCGTCGCGCCACCCGGCGTTCCTCGCGCGGGCCCGTCGGCGTCACCTGGGCAGCCGGCTCCGGGCTCGGCGCTCCCTGCGGCGTCAGGGCCTTCTTGACCACGGCCAGGTCGTCGTCGAACGTCCCCGCAACGGCCGGCCCGGCCAAGAGCGCCACCGCGAATGCTCCCAGGGCCATCCTCGTCGCACGCATGTCCTTCTCTCCTATTCGAGCCAGATCTGGATCCGCTCGCCGTCGTCGCCCTCGATGGTCACGATCTCCTGGGGCCCGAGCTTGCGCAGCTTCTCGAAGAAGTTCTCTGCGTCGTAGCCCCTGCCCTTCAGCTCTTCGAGCGCGTCCTCGGGCAGGCTCTTGAAGAGCAGCTCGGCCAGGGCGACGGGCACGTTGATCGACACCTCGGCCTTGGCATTGCCCCCCTTCTTGTAGATGCGGACCCGCAGCCAGCTCGCCTCGCGGCCCTTGGGCGGAGTATCGCCCCTCCGCATTCCCGGAGCGGACGGCGGCTTCGCGGGCTGCCGGAGCGCCCCGGGATCCAGGCGCAGGAGCTTCAGCTTCGCCCGGTCCACGAGGTCCGGGTCCCTCTCCTCGGCCACGATCTTCTTCAGGACCGGAACGGCGGAGCGGCCCACGTCGGCGCCGAGGTCGGCGAGCTGGAACGCCGCGTAGTACCGCACGGTCCGGCTCGGGTCCGAGAGGGCCTCGCGCAGGACCGGGAGGCGCTGCTTCTGCCCGGCCCTGACCATCCGCGCGGCGAGGCCCACGCGGCTCGTCCGCGCCTCCTCGACGAGCGTCGCGTCGTCGGCCTTGCGGTCGAGGAACGCCTCGAACTCGCGGAAGGCGCGGTCGGTCTCCCCGAGCTTCTCGCTGCAGCGCGCCGTCCAGTACGCAGCCGCGTCGGCGTCGGCGCCGGCGGCCTGCTGCGCCACGGCCTGCCAGATCGCCCGGGCGTCGGCGTAACGGCCGTCGAAGAACAGGGCCTTCGCGCTGCGGAGCCGCTCGGCGTCGGCCTGGGCGGAAGCCTCCACGGCGAGGACGGACAGGAGGAGCGCGAGGGCCGCGCCCACGGCTCGCTTCATCCCTGGAGCTCCCGCGTCATCAGGTCGATCTTCATCAGGAGGCGCCTCTCCACGACCTCGCGGTGGATGGCCTGCACCTCGCCCCGGCGCGCGCAGGACTCGAGGGCGGCCACCTCGCGCAGCACCCGCTCCACGTCCTCGAGGACCGGCTGCGCGCTCGCCACGACCGCGCGGTCCATCTCGACCAGAGCACGCCGGGTCAGAAGAGCCCGGCTGCGCTGCGTCTCCTCGGCCACGTCCACGCGGTCGGACTCCCGGTGGCATTTCTGGGGCGCCGCCGCCACGGTGAGCAGGACGTCGTGCGCCTCGGCGAGATAGCGCACGGCCTGGTTGCGCGCCGCCCGGGTCTCGAGCCGGCGCAGCATCTCCTCGGGGACGGCGACGTCCGTCTCCGCGACGGCCGGGGCCTCGGAAGACGGCCGCCCGGTCGGCCCACGGAGGACGGCCAGGAGGGCCAGGAGCACGACGGCCGCAGCCGCGGCGAGCCGCGGCGCCGAGAGCCCCATCCCCAGCGCAGCCTCGGCCCCCGCGTCGAGGCGTGCCTCGACACGGCGCGCGAGGGCGGCCAGGGACACGGGTGGCGCCGTCGTGCGCACGGGGTCGGATGCCACGAGGGCGAGCAGGGCCCGAATCCCCTCGAGCTCCTTCCCACAGCGAGGGCAGGAGGCCGCGTGAGACTCCGCGGCACGGCGCTCGGGTCCCTCGAGGGCCCCCGAGGCGAGGAGGCTCACCTGCCGCCGCCAGCGTTCGTGGAAGAGGGCGATCATGCCTGGGCCCGGAGCCCCGCCAGGCGCTCCCGCAGCCGGTGGACCGCCCGGTGCAGGCTGCTCTTCACCGTGCCCAGGCTCATCCCCAGCGCGTCGGCGATCTCGGGGAGCGTCATCTCGTCATAGTGCCTCAGGACGAAGACCGCCCGCTGCTGCTCCGGCAGGCCGCGCAGCGCCTGTCCGATCCGCTCCGACACCTCCCGCCCCAGGACCCGCCGCTCCGGGGACGGCTCCTCGCCCGCGAGCCGCTCGTCGTGGTCCGACTCGGGCAGCGGCGACTCGGAAGTCGCCCGGCGCTTGCCCTTGCGGTACCGGTCGATGGCGTCGTTGACGGCGATGCGCGTGAGCCAAGGGGCCGCTTCGGACGCCCCGTCCCAGCGCCCGGCGTGGCGGAAGGCCTTCACGAACGTCTCCTGGGTGCAGTCGAGGGCTTCATCGGCGTCCCGCAGGTACGACAGCGCGATCCGGTAGATCCGCTGGTAGTGCCGCTCCATGAGCGGCCCGAGGGCCTCGCGGTCCCCGGCGGCGAGCCGCCGGAGCAGGTCCCGGTCCGAGGGCGCCATCGTGCCGGCATTGGACCACGAGTCCACCCACTACCGCAGCCAGACCAGCACCTGGCCGCCGTCGTCCTCGGCCACCTCGACCAGGACGCCGAGCCCCGCGCGCTCCACGTCCTCCCAGCGCACGTGCCGGCCGTGGCGCCCGATCCCCGCGCCTTCGGCCACGTCGTCGAGGTCCACCTCGCCCTTCATCTTCCGGCAGAGCCACATCGGGAGGCTGACACGGACCAGCTCCCGGTCGTCCGGATCCCAGGCCAGCACGTTCAGCTCGTGGGCCGGCCCTGGGCGCCCCTGGACGCGGAGCGCCTGCTCGCGGGCCCGCTCGAAGGCGGGCCGCGGGTCCGAGACGCGCTCCACGTGGACCAGGCAGCCGGTCCCGAGAACCGCCGCGGTGAGGATGCCTCCGAGGGCCGCTCGCGTCATGTCCCGCCTCCACACGAGCCCGCCCGACGCACCGGGCCCCGGATCGGTAACGCCCGAGGGCGGCGAAGGGTTCCTTGTTTTGCTTCCAGGCAGGGGGTCGCCTATCATGACCGAAGGTGTTGAGAGAGTAGGTTTTGGGCGACTCGGTCCTGGATTTCGCCGTCAAGGATTCCTGGCGGATCTTCCGCATCATGGGGGAGTTCGTCGAGGGCTTCGAGACGCTCTCGCAGGTTCCGAAGGGGGTCACGATCTTCGGCTCGGCCCGAAGCACGCCCGGCGACCCGGACTACGCCCTGGCCGAGGAGCTGGGCCGCACCCTCGCCCAGGCCGGGTATGCCGTGATCACCGGCGGCGGACCCGGGGCCATGGAAGCGGCGAACAAGGGGGCGCTCGAGGCGGGCGGCGAGTCCATCGGCCTCGCCATCGAGCTGCCCTACGAGCTCAAGCCAAACCCCTACCTGACCACGACGCTCTCCTTCCGGTACTTCTTCGTTCGGAAGGTCATGTTCGTGAAGTACAGCAAGGCGTTCGTGATCACGCCGGGCGGCTACGGCACACTGGACGAGATGTTCGAGGCCATCACGCTGATCCAGACGCGCAAGGTGAAGCCGTTCCCCGTGATCCTGGCGGGCGACGACGCGTACTGGGAAGGGCTCCTCACGTGGATCCGCGGGACCCTCGTCTCCCGCGGCAAGGTGCGCCCCGAGGAGCTGCAGATCTTGAAGCGGGCCCGATCCCCCCAGGACGTCCTGGACATCCTCCGGGCTTCCCCGGTCGGCTGAGCGCCGCACGCGCGTGGAGGACCGACGGACATGAGCTACACCGTCACGCTGATCCCGGGCGACGGGATCGGGCCCGAGGTCGTCGGCGCAGCGGTCCGCGTCCTCGAGGCCACCGGCCTCGCCTTCCAGTGGGAGACGGAGAATGCGGGGGCCTCGGTCGTCGGCGAGTCGGGCACGGCGCTGCCGCCGCGGGTCCTGGACTCCATTCGCCGGAACAAGGTGGCGCTCAAGGGCCCGACGGGCACCCCCATCGGCACCGGCCACCGCTCGGTGAACGTGGAGCTGCGCAAGCAGCTCGATCTCTACGCGAACCTCCGCCCCGTGCGCTCGCTGCCCGGGGTGAAGAGCCGATACGACGGCGTCGACCTCGTGGTGGTCCGCGAGAACACCGAGGACCTCTACAGCGGCCTCGAGCACGTCGTGGTCCCCGGTGTCGTCGAGTCCATCAAGATCATCACCGAGCGCGCCTCGACCCGCATCGCCCGCTACGCCTTCGACTACGCCCGGACCCACGGGCGGAAGAGGGTCTCGGCCGTCCACAAGGCGAACATCATGAAGCTCTCGGATGGCCTCTTCCTCGACTGTTGCCGGCGCGTGGCGAAGGACTACGCCGGAGTCACCTACGACGAGATCATCGTGGACAACTGCTGCATGCAGCTCGTCCTCGACCCCACGCGCTTCGACATCCTGCTCCTCGAGAACCTCTACGGGGACATCGTCTCCGACCTGTGCGCGGGGTTCATCGGGGGGCTCGGGATGGCTCCGGGCGCCAACATCGGCGAGGAGACGGCCGTCTTCGAGGCCGTCCACGGCTCCGCCCCCGACATCGCCGGGAAGAACCTGGCCAACCCCATCGCCATCGTCTTCTCGGGGGCGCTCCTCCTCGACCACGTGGGCGAGCACGACGCCGCCGACCGCGTGCGCCGGGCCGTCCATGCGGTCCTGGCCGAGGGAGTCAAGCTCACCCGTGACCTCGGCGGAGCCGCCGGGACGACCGAGATCGCCGAGGCGATCGCGGCGAAGGTTTGATCCGGCGGCTAAGCCTCTTCCTCCGCTCGTCGCTCTCCGCCGAAGATCGTCCCCAGCGCCCAGTTCACCACCGCGATCACGACGCTGCCGAGGATCCCCGCCAGGAGCCCCTCCACGCGATAGCCCGGGATGAACCAGGACGAGACCCAGAGCAGGATCCCGTTGAGCACGACGTAGAAGAGGCCGAGGGTCAGGATCAGGGCCGGGATCGAGAGGACGATCGCGATGGGGCGGACCACGGCGTTGAACAGGCCGAAGATCGCCCCGGCCAGGATGAGGGTCAGGATCCCCGCACGGCGGTCGAAGGAGATCCCCGGCACGACGGTCGTGGCCAGCAGGGCGAGGGCGTTGGCCACGATTCGGGCGACGAGGCGCGTCATCCCGCGCTACTCCTCAGGCTCCTCGGTCACGACGCGCCAGCCCGGCGGCGGCTCGAAGAGCGCCGAGGGGTGCGGCCCGACCCGCACCCGCGTCACCGTCGAGACCGTCTCGTGGAGGCGGCCCAGCACCGAGACGCGGGCCCGTGTCTCGAGGGGGAAGCCCCGGATGCGCCGGAGCTCCGCCATGAGGCCCCGGAGGGACTGGGCGGCTCCGCTCCACTCGAGGAAGTCGGCGAAGGCGTCGATGCCCACGGGGATCCGGTCGGTCGCGTAGACGTCCAGAACCGTCGAGCCGGCGGTGATCCGGTACCCGCGGCACGGATAGCCCGCGAGCGTCCGGGGGGTCTTGAGCGGCGCCGTGCGCGCCGCGCCCTCCTCGTCGCCCCCCATGAGGTCGCCGGCCATGGCGGCCTCCATGTGAGAGCGGGCCCGGAGGCGCTCCGCGTCCACGGCCACGGCGGTCTTCGTCTCGGGGTCGAGGCGGTAGGCCTGCCCCGAGTCCAGGCGGAGGATGAAGGCGGCGCCGCCCCCCTCGCCCGCTTCGAGGCGCATCCGCCTCCCCGAGTGCCAGACCTGGGAGACGACCCCGGGCCCCTGGCTCCGCCCGTCCACCGAGGTCACGACCGTCTGCTGGAAGTAGAGCTCCGGTCCGGCGGCGCCCGCTCCGAGGAGCAACCCGAAGGCCGCGGCGAGGGACATCACGCCTCCACTTTACAAGGGTCGGCGGCGTCATCATAATCTCGGGGCTCCCTCTCAGGAACCAAGGACGGAGACTTGGCTCGTTCGACGGACGGCGCGGCGTTGCGCCAGGCGCTCCTGCAACTCCTCGAAGCGGACCCGCCGCAGGAGGAGCGGCTGCTGGCGGATCTCGAGCGGCGGCAAGAGGAGGGCCAGCCCCTCTATTCGGCGGCGCTCTACCTCCTCACCCACCTCCAGTTCCCCGAGGCCGAAGCGCGGCGCCATTGGCGGCGGATCCTGGCCCACCGGGACCTGCTCCGGATGACCCTCGGCCGCGACGTGGGACTGCGCGTGGCCCTCCTCGACTACTTCGTCAACGTCAGCAAGGAGCTGCGGAACCCGAAGGTCATCGAGATCTCCATCTACGAGCGCACCGCACGATCGGCCGTGACCGACGGCCTCACGGGGCTCTTCAACCATGCCTACTTCGTCCAGGCCCTGAGGCGGGAGGTCCAGCGCAGCCGGCGCCACGGTCTCACGGTCTCTCTCGCCCTCTTCGACATCGACGACTTCAAGAAGGTGAACGACACCCTCGGACACCTCGAGGGGGACAAGGTGCTCATGAAGGCGGCGTCGCTCATCCACGACAGCCTCCGGGAGATCGATGTCGCCGCCCGGTACGGCGGCGAGGAGTTCGCCGTGATCCTGCCCGAGACGGGCCGCGAGGGCGCTTTCGTCGTCGCCGACAGGATCCGGGCTCGCATCGGCGAGCATTTCCGCCGCAGGAAGGACGGCCCGCGCGTCACGGTGTCGGGCGGCGTCGCCGCGTTCCCCGGGGACGCGGGCGGCGTCGAGGACCTGATCCGTCGCTCCGACGAGGGCCTCTACCGTTCGAAGGCCGACGGCAAGAACCAGGTGACGCTGGTGGACGGGGAACGGCGTCGCAACCCCCGTGTGCCGGCGAGCCACCACGTCCTCCTGCGCGGCCGCACGGTGCGCCAGGCTGCCGCCCGGACGAAGAACGTCTCGGAGGGAGGCCTGCTCCTGAACCTCAAGCAGTCGGTCCCGGTCGGCAGCCCCGTGAGCCTCGTGATCCGGCCGCGCGGCGGCGGCGCTCCGCTCGGGCTCAAGGGCGAGGTCGTCCGCGTCGCCCCTGCGGGCGAAGGGGCCGGGTACGACCTCGGCATCCGCCTTGCGGCCGACCCCAACCAGGCCGCCGTCGTGTTCCGGCGCCTCACGGGCGCCGGTGCTTGAGCGCGCCAGGACACCACACAAAACGACTCCCGAAACGCTATAATTGCCCCCAGCAACCAGCGGGTCGGCGGTTCCTGCCCTTCCCCTCCAACGGTCGCCGATCCGCCCCGTGTCGAGGGGGTCCTTGGCTCGAGTCCAGGAGAGCGAGCGAGCTCTGCGCCGGCCGCACGGTGGGCGACCGCGCGGCCTGCCGGGCTCACGACCGCGGAGGCGCGCCTGAGCGTCCGATGGGCGATCCGAGCGGGCTTCGCTGCGGTCGTCCTCGCACTCCTCGCCATCGGCGCGCTCTCCCTGCGCCCTCTCGCCCCTGCTGTCGACGCGCACTCCATCGGCCGGGCCTTGAGCGTCGCGTCCGTGCTCGTCCTCGGCGCAGTCGTCGTCCTGGTCGAGCGCGAGGTCGGCCGCAGGGCCCGGGCCGAGGCCGACCTCCGCACGCAGAACACGGTCCTCGAGCTGATCCTGGCCAACATGGCCGACGGCGTCGTGGTGGCCGACGAGCGCGCGCGGTTCACCCACTTCAACCCGGCCGCCGAGCGCATCGTGGGCGTCGGGAAGACCGGCGCCGGGCCGGAGGAGTGGGGACGGCACTACGGCGTCTTCCTGCCGGACGGCGTCACGCCGTACCCCCAGGAGCGCTACCCGCTGCTCCGGGCCCTGCGCGGCGAGGACACCGACGGCGACGAGCAGCTCATCCGCAACGCCGGCTACCCCGCGGGGGTGGTCATCCGGGTCACCGGCCGTCCCATGCGCGACGCTTCGGGGGCCGTGCGCGGCGGCCTCGCCGTGTTCCGCGACGTGACAGCCGAGCGGCGCTCTGCCGAGGAGATCCGCTCGCTGAACGAGGAGCTGCGGAAGAAGGTAGCGGAGCTCGAGGCGGCGAACGCCGAGCTCGAGTCCTTCAGCTACTCGGTTTCCCACGACCTCCGGGCGCCGCTCCGGCACGTCCACGGCTTCGTGGACCTGCTGCGGAAGCGCGCCGGGGCGTCCCTCGACGAGACGGGCCGCCGCCACCTCGACGTGATCGCCGAGGCCTCGCGCCACATGGGCCAGCTCATCGACGACCTCCTGGCCTTCTCGCGCATGGGGCGCGTCGAGATGCGGACCGCTCGGGTGGACCTCGCGACGCTCGTGGCCGAGGTCGTCGGGCAGGTCGGGCGCGAGGCCGAAGGTCGCACCATCGACTGGGCGATCGGGGATCTCCCCGGCGTCGTGGGCGACCGGGCCCTCCTCCGGATCGCCCTCGTGAACCTCCTGTCGAACGCGGTGAAGTACACGCGGCCGCGCGGCCGGGCGCGCATCGAGGTCGGCGCGCAGGCCGCGACCAACGGTCGGGTCGTCCTCTTCGTCCGCGACGACGGTGTCGGCTTCGACATGCGGTACGCCGACAAGCTCTTCGGCGTCTTCCAGCGCCTCCACCGCGCCGAGGAGTTCGAGGGCACGGGCATCGGCCTTGCCACCGTGCGGCGGGTCGTCAACCGCCACGGCGGCGAGGTGTGGGCCGAAGCGACGCCGGAGTCGGGTGCCACGTTCTACGTCTCTCTGCCCCCGGACGAGGGAAGGGCGGGATGAATAGCCTCAGGCGGATCCTCCTCGTCGAGGACAGCGCTGCCGACGTGGAGCTGACCCTCGCGGCTCTCGAGGAGCATCACCTGGCGAATGAGGTGGACGTGGCCCGCGACGGCGCGGAGGCCCTCGATTACCTGTACCGTCGCGGGCGCTTCGCCGACCGCCCCGAGAGCCCTCCGGTGGTGGTGCTCCTCGACCTGAAGATGCCCAAGGTCGACGGCCTCGAGGTGCTGCGACGGGTGAAGGGCGACGCGGCGCTCCGAACGATTCCGGTCGTGATGCTGACCTCCTCCCGGGAGGAGAGCGACCTCGTGGCGAGCTACCGCCTCGGGGCCAACGCCTACGTGCTGAAGCCCGTGGACTTCACGCAGTTCAGCGAGGCCGTGGCGGAGCTGGGGGTCTTCTGGGCCCTCGTCAACGAGCCGCCGCCGCGAGGCGCGGGAGACTCCTGATGCCCGTGCGGATTCTCCACCTCGAGGACGTCCCCGAGGACGCCGAGCTCGTCCGCGAGAGCCTCGCCGCCGAGGGAATCGAGTGCGAGGTGACGTGGGTGAACCGCCGGGACCAGTTCGTCGCCGCCCTGGAGGAGGGGAGCTTCGACCTGATCCTCGCCGACTACGGCCTGCCCGGCTTCGACGGGGGCGCTGCGCTGGCCCTCGCCCGGGAGAGGGTCCCCGAGGTCCCGTTCCTCGTCCTGTCGGGCACCGTCGGGGAGGAGATCGCCGTCGAGATGCTCCAGAGGGGGGCCACCGACTACCTCCTCAAGCACCGTACCGCGCGGCTCGGCCCGGCCGTCCGGCGGGCGCTCCGCGAGGCCGAGGAGCAGGCGACGCGCCGCCGCACCGAGCAGGCCCTCGAGGCGAGCCGGCTCTTCTTCCAGCACGTGGCCGAGGCCACGCCCAACGTCATCTACGTCTACGACCTCCTCGAGCGCCGCCACCTCTACGTGGCCGGCGCCTCCCGCTCGGTCTGGGGCTACGGCGGGCAGCAGGTCCTCGAAGAGGGGCCGGCGTTCCTGGAGCGCTGCCTCCACCCGGACGATCGGGCGCGCCTCCGCGAGAACCTCGCCCGCTTCGCCTCGGCCGGAGAGGGCGAGGTCTTCGAGAGCCAGTACCGCTTCCGGCACTCCGACGGATCCTGGCGCTGGCTCCGCACCCGGGCGACGCTCTTCACCCGTGCTGCCGACGGGGCGCCGCGGCAGATCGTCGGGGTCGCCGAGGACGTCAGCGAGCACGAGCGCGAGGAGAAGCGACGGGCCACGCAGCACTCCGTCACCCGGGTCCTCGCCGAGGCGACGACCCTGGACGCCGCGCGGGGGGCCGTCCTCGAGGCTCTGGGGCGCGGCCTCGACTTCGACGCGTGCGAGTGGTGGGACCTGGACGACGGCGGCGTGCCGACGCTGACCGCCGCGTGGCATTCGTCGAGGCTCCAGGGGTCCGAGCTCGGCCGCGCCGGCCCAGGGGCCGTGCTCCCGCCCGCGAGCCTGCCCGGGAGCGTCAGCGCCTCCGGTCGCGCCCGGTGGATCCGCGACGCCGCCTCCGAGCCCGACTTCGCCCGGGGGGCGCTCGTCGCGGCCTGCGGCCTCCACGCCGCTCTCGGCGTCCCGGTGCGCGGGGGCCGGGCCCGGGCGGTCCTCGTCGCCTTCAGCCGCGAAGTGCTCGACCGCGACGAGGACCTGCTCCGGACGCTCGAGGCCCTGGGGAGTCAGCTCGCGGCATTCGTGGACCGAAGGGAGGCCGAGGGCGCCCTCCGGGCCAGCCAGGAGCGCGTCCGTGAGCAGGCCGCGCTCCTCGACAAGGCGCGCGACGCGATCCTCGTCGGCGATCTCGAGGGCCGGATCCGTTTCTGGAACGAGAGCGCGGAGCGCATCTACGGCTGGCCGGCCGACGAGGCCCTGGGCCGGAACGCCGGGGAGCTGTTCCGGAGCGAGTCCCCCCAGGCGCGCCAGGCGTGGGCCAGCGTCCTCGAGCACGGGGAGTGGATCGGCGAGCTCGAGAAGAGCTGCAAGGACGGGAGGCGCATCGTCGCCGAGAGCCGCTGGACCCTCGTCCGCGATGAGGCGGGGCGCCCGCGGTCGGTGCTCACCATCGACACCGACGTCACGGAGAAGAAGCAGCTCCAGTCGCAGTTCCTGAGGGTCCAGCGCATGGAGAGCATCGGCACCCTGGCGGGAGGCATCGCCCACGACCTGAACAACGTCCTCTCGCCGATCCTCATGGCCCTCGAGATCCTCCGGAAGAAGGTCGTCGACGAGCGTGGCCTGCGCCTCCTCGCCACCATGGAGACGAGCGCGCGCCGCGGCGCGGACATGGTCCGGCAGATCCTGACCTTCGCCCGCGGGATCGAAGGCGAGCGCATCGTGCTGCAGCCCCGGCACCTCCTCCGGGACGTGGAGAAGATCGCCGCCGAGACGTTCCCCAAGACGATCCGCGTGCGCCTCGACGTGGCCGGGGACCTCTGGAACGTCACGGGCGACGCGACGCAGATCCACCAGGTGCTGCTGAACCTCTCCGTCAACGCCCGCGACGCGATGCCGGACGGCGGCGTCCTGACCCTGGCGGCCGAGAACGTCCGGCTGGACGAGACCTACAGCCGCATGCACCCCGACGCCCGGCCCGGCCCCCACGTCATCCTGACGGTGGCCGACAGCGGCACCGGCATCCCCCCGGGCCTTCTCGACAAGATCTTCGACCCGTTCTTCACCACCAAGGAGGTCGGCAAGGGGACCGGCCTCGGCCTCTCCACGAGCCTCGCCATCGTCAAGAGCCACGGCGGCTTCATCCACGTGTACACAGAGGCGCGGCGGGGCAGCAGCTTCCGGGTCTACCTCCCCGCGACGCTCTCGGCCGAGCGTCCTGGTCTCCCGGCCGCCCTCGCCGATCTCCCGCGGGGCCGCGGCGAGCAGATCCTCGTGGTGGACGATGAGGCCTCGATCCGCGAGATCGCCCGAGAGACCCTCGAGACCTACGGCTATCGGGTCCTGACCGCGAGCGACGGCGCCGAGGCCGTGGCGGTCTACACGCAGAACGCCGCCGACGTCGCGGCGGTCCTCACCGACGTCCGCATGCCGTACATGGACGGGCCTGCGACGATCCGGGCCCTCGTGCGGGTGAACCCGGCGGTGAAGGTGGTCGTGGCCTCGGGCTTCGACGACGGCGAGACGGCCCGGAAGGACCTGGCGGGGACGGTCCGCGCGTTCCTCCAGAAGCCGTTCACCGCGGAGAGCCTCCTCACCACCCTCCGCGACGTCCTCTCGCAGGGCTGAGGCCCCACACCGGCGTGTCGTCCGTTGCCCTCGAGGCGACAAGTTTGTAGGATGCGTCGCCCCCATGTCGCCCCCCGACAGCCGCGCCCTCACGAACCTCCTCGAGCTCTCCCGGACCCTGGGCTCCACGGGGAACGTCCGGTCGGCCCTCACCCGCGCCCTCGAGATCCTCGAGGAGAGCCACGGGGCCCGGGCCGGAGCGGTCTTCGTCGTCGACGGGACGGGCGAGCTGGCCGTGGAGGCCGCCACGGGGGTGCCCTGGCGGCTCGTGCGCCAGGTGCGCTACCGCATGGGCGAGGGCATCACGGGCCGGGTCGTCCAGAGCGGCCGGCCCGTGGTGGTGCCCCAGGTCAGCCGCGAGCCGCTCTTCCTCAACAAGATGGGGACCTGGAGGCGCTCGTCGCGGGAGGAGCTGACCTACGTCTGCGTGCCGATCGTCGTGGACTCCCAGCCCGTGGGCGCCCTGGGCGTGGCCCTCCGGTACCACAAGGAGCGGAGCTACGACCAGGAGCAGAAGTTCCTCGGTGTCGTCGCCTCAATGGTCGGCCAGGCGCTCCGGGTGCACCGGCTCGTCGAAGCCGAGCGCCGCCGGCTCGTCGAGGAGAACACCCAGCTCCGCCAGGAGCTCCGCCAGCGCTACGACGTGCGCAACATCGTGGGCAGCTCCCGTCCCATGCAGCAGGTCTACGAGCAGGTGGCCCAGGTCGCGGCCTCGAGCACCACGGTGCTGATCCGGGGCGAGTCGGGGACGGGCAAGGAGATGGTGGCCCACGCCCTCCACTACAACTCCCCCCGCTCGGAGCGCCCCTTCGTGAAGGTCTCGTGCGCGGCGCTCCCCGAGAGCCTCATCGAGTCGGAGCTCTTCGGGTACGAGAAGGGGGCCTTCACCGACGCCCGGACGCAGAAGAAGGGGCGCTTCGAGCTAGCCCACGGCGGGACGCTGTTCCTCGACGAGGTCGGGGAGCTCTCGCCCTCGACCCAGGTCAAGCTCCTTCGGGTCCTCCAGGAGCGGGAGTTCGAGCGGCTCGGCGGCGTTCACCCGGTGAAGGTGGACGTGCGCCTCGTGGCCGCCACGAACACCGACCTGGAGCTGGCGGTGCAGGCCGGGACGTTCCGCGAGGACCTGTACTACCGCTTGAACGTCTTCAGCATCTACCTGCCGCCGCTCCGCGAGCGCAAGCCGGACATCCCCCTCCTCGCCGACCACTTCGTCGAGAAGTACGCCGCCGCCCACGGCAAGGACGTGCGCCGCATCGCCACCACCGCCATCGACATGCTGATGGCGTACCACTGGCCGGGCAACGTGCGCGAGCTGGAGAACTGCATCGAGCGGGCGGCCCTGGTGTGCGAGGGCGGCGTGATCCACGGCCACCACCTTCCGCCGACGCTGCAGACGGCCGAGGTCTCGGGGAC
>JACQGI010000012.1 GCA_016199625.1 Acidobacteriota bacterium
CGTCCACAAGCCTCCCTTCCCGATTGGCGTCGGAAACGGGAGATCCTATGATGGCCGATGCCCTCTTCCCACTACCCCCTCAGGCCCCACGTCGGCCGAGACGTCCTACACTTTCTGGAACAGAGCCTGAAGTTCAAGCGGTACCTGGACTGACGACATGAGCGAAAAGAAGAAGAAGGGGCCCCGGCGGTACGCAGTCTGCATCACGAACAAGGACAACGAGGCGTCCCTCGAACGCAACAAGCTGTACGTGCTTCTTCCAGATCGGCAGGCTGAAGCGGACGGCCTGGTCCGGGTCATCGATGAGGATGGCGAGGACTACCTCTACCCGGCAGACTGGTTTGTGGCCGTCGAGGTCCCAAAGGCAGTGCAGGCATCCCTCCTCAAGGCTTCCTGAGGGAGCGCGCACGTCGTCGAACAAGGCGCTGAAGCTGACGGGGCACTGCTCTCATCACGATCGGCTGCGGAGCCTCGCAGCTTAGGGCCAGTGTTCGACGGACGTGGAGGCGTCATGAGGCCGGTGGCAACACAGGTCCGGGACTTCCGGGGCGCCATGCAAGGGCGAGCCGACAAAGGCATCATCCTGACAACCGGCAACTTCACGCCGAAGCCCGACGCGAAGCGGTCCGAGACGGTGTGCCACCAATAGAGCTGGCTGGTGGCGAACGGTTCACGACCATCGGGGCATCCCTGTCTGGGCGTATCCGTCCGGGGCATTGCCGTCGTGATGGCGGTCGGTAGGCGCGGTCAGGCAACGCACGGCGGCGGGGCGGAGTCAGCTCGGACCTCGACGCGGAACCCCATTATTGGTGCGGGTTCTGCGGTGAGCTGAGACCGCGATCTCGGAATCAGGCTTTGCGATGCCCACGGCAGTCCGAGTATCGTTCTGCACGATAGGCTTCGGGCGTCCGTGCCTGGCCGCTGCTCTGGGTGTCGGGTGGACACTCTCGAGATGCCGATGACGTCTCGACCAGAGACGTTGCGCGTGCTGGCCGAGGAGGCCCGAGCCTTGGCTGCGCGTGAACTCAGGCACGCCAGCTTGTACGCAGTCCTCGTAGAGTTCCCCGAAGGCCCGTGCCAGGGCCTGCGGCACGTCCGCCTCGGATTCCAGGAGCTTCGGCCCGGTTTCATGGTAGGGACCAGGCTGAAGGCGTGTTGGGTGGAACTGGGCGTCGAACCTCGCTCCCTGAGGATCGTCTCGACCGGCACCTACGGGCATCGCCAGTTCGAGGAGCTGGCGGCACTCTCTGGCGTTCAGTTCCCGCCGCCCGCGCTCGATTTGAGCGGGCTACGACTAGAGATCCCAGATGTCCTGGAGATGCTCCAACGCACGTCTCCCTTGGGAGAGGCCAGTGGAGGACCATGCAAGAGGTGCCGTCCGTGGGCTTCCGAACCCTGCTCCTTGATGCGGGCGACGGCCACGTGCTGTTCGAGAACGTGGACTGGTGGCGGAACAGCGCCAAGAACGCCGGCCGCCCAGAAAGCCCATCAAGATGACAGGAGGCGCTGGGCTCGAAACCGCCCGCCTGCAGCCTCCGCGGGGAGTTCGACCGACAGGTGGGAGGTGCGTGTGACGGCAGAGGCGTTGCTCGAACGGATCGCAGACGGACGGACAGACCTCGTCTGGACCTACGTCGCTCAGGGTCATCCTGCGACTGCAACGCAGGGCGGTGGAATGCGACTGATCGAGTGGTGCGCTTACTATGGCGACGTCAGCGCCGTCCGGTTTCTCCTCGATCACGGCGAGCCGCTGTCGTCGCTCGGCGCCAACCTCGGGTTGAACGGCGCGGCCTTCCATGGTCATTGGCAGCTCTGCGAGTTCCTGATCGAGAACGGAGCTGACGTGAACGCGGCGGGGGCCGAGACCGGGGAGACGCCTCTGCATTCCGCCCTGTGCACATCCGATCGCGATGCCCACGACCTCGTCGTCAGGGTGCTCCTGGCCCATGGGGCGGACGTCAACCGGGCGAGCAGACCATCGGTCGAGACGAGCTGCTTCATGCGTGACTGCAGGACCAAGGGCGAGACACCTCTGCACCGCGCCGCGGCGTTCGGCTCGGCGGTAACCATCGACCTGCTGCTCGCGGCGGGCGCGCGACTCGACGCAAGGGATGCGAACGGGGAGACGCCGCTCGGCTGGGGGAGTTGGTACGGCAGAGCCGATGCGATCCTGAGAAGGTTGTGCTACGGGACGCACTCCATTCGTGCCGACAGGAAGCCCATGCAAGTCTCTCTGTTGGGTTGGCCCCACGGGCGATCCTGAGCGCCCGACCGAGCGCTCTCCCCGTCTGGCTGATCATGAAGAACGGGGATCACGCGATCGGGCTCTCTCAGGGGATGTTCGAGAGGAACATCCTCACGTTCAACCCCGGCTGGGACAGCAATGCCCAGAAGCTGAGGCGGTCGCGAAGCTCGCGGCGCTCGTCGAGGCGGGCTAGCGGGTCCGGAAGGCGAACACGACGCGCTCGCCGTCCACGCCACGGAGACGGAACGTCACGGCGTCGGCGGTGACCAGCAGGGTGTCGCCGGCGACGACGCGGAGGCTGCCGGCCTCGTAACAGCCGCCCAGGCGGAACGACCACGAGCCGCGGGCTCCCGAGGTCCGCACGACGACGGCCTCGACGCGCCCGGCGCGACCGCACGCCGCGTGGCTTCCCGCCGCGGCTCCCGAGCCCTGCGCGACGGCCACGCTGCCGTTCAGGACGACCTGCCCGGCCTCTGCTCCTTCGAGGCGGCTCGCCCACGTCAGGACGGCGGCGGTCGGGGCGCCCGGGTTCGCCACGTCGACCTCCACGTCGTCGTCGGCGTCGTTGTCACAGCGGTCCCGGGCCTCCACGCGGATCTTGTGCTCGCCGTTCGCGACGCTGCTCGTGTCCCATGAGGCCGCATATGGGCTCGACGTGTCGGTCGAGAGGAGCCGGCCGTCCACGAGGAAGCGTACCTGCTCGACGCCGGTGTCGTCGGTGGCGTCCGCCGCGATCGTCACCTGCCCGGACACGGTGGACTTGTCGGCCGGGCTGGTGATCTGCACGACGGGGTCGACCTTGTCGGCGCAGTCGGTCCGGGTCGTCGTCGTCGGCCGCAGCGTCGTGGTGGTGGTCGGTGCCGGGGCCTGGGTCGTGGTCGGTACCGGGGCGGTGGGGCGCGTGGTCGTGGTCGACGAGGCGGCGACGGTCGTCGGCACGGTGGTGTCCGTGGACCCGCCGCTGCCGAGCACGGCCCCGCCCGCCACGGCGGCGCCGGCTCCGGCGACGGCCGTGGCCACGACCGCCGTCGAGGTCCCCGCGCCCAGGATCCCGGCCGCGGCGAAGCCCGCCGGCACCAGCGGCCCGCCGGCCGCCGTCCCCACCTTGACCGTGGCCTGCTTCAGGAGCGCCGGCACCGACTCGCCGGAGCATTCACCCGAGGAGCGTACGACGATCGGCGTGAACTCCTCGGTGCGTGATTCGGCGAAGCCGCGGTCCACCGCGGCGATGTAGTAGCGGACGCGGCCCGCGCTGGCCTTGGGCCGGGGAAGGACGCCGGCGTGGCACGCGCCGACGGGCTCCATGTCCACGTAGTACCAGGCGCTTCCCGCCTCCGCGCGGAAGTAGACGCGCGCTCGGGCCACGTCGGCCGCCGGCGCGAGGCAGGCCTCGAGCTTCGGGAAGCCCTCGGCCACGATGCAATCCAGGCCGCGGTGCTCGATGGCGACCCCGTCCGCCGAGGCGGTGGCGGCTGCCATCCAGACCAGGACGACGGGCGCGAAGCCTCTGGGCATGAACCCCTCCGGAGACAGGACCCTTCCAAGGCCCGTGCCACGCACGGTCCCTTTCCTGGCGCGGACTTGCGTGGACCCGGGGCGAAAGAAAGGCGCTGGACGGCCGCTCTCGCGCAACCCGTGCGGCGCCGCGACACGTCCGCGGCGGGACGCGCTCGCGCCTCCAAAGACTTACGGCGCGGGAGGGCGTGGCACGGTCCTTGTTGCTTGGGAGGTCGGCCCGTAGTGCCACCGGGGCTCTGGTCCCGGAGAGGAGGAACCATGACCGGCGCAGCGACATACGAGCGCCACACGTCCTCGAGACCCTCTTCGGCGCGCGAAGCTCCCGAGGCGGCGGCTCTCCGCGAGATCCTCGTCCCGTCGGACCTCTCGCCGGCGTCGGACCGGGCGTTCGACCACGCCCGACTCCTGGCCGAGCAGTTCCACTCGCGCCTCGTCCTCTACCACGCCGTCGAAGTGGACGACTCCAAGAGCGTCGGCGATCCCCCGCAGCCCGCGCGGGAGGTCTGGCGCCGCGTGGAGCTGGCGGCCCACGAGCACATGGCCCGGCGGGTGGCCGGCCTCGCCGTGGGGAGCGAGATCCGGATGGAACGCACGACCTCGGTCCACGAGGCCCTGGTCGCCTTCGTCCGAGCCCGCCACGCCGACCTCACGGTGATGGCGACCCACGGCCGCGGCGGCTTCGCCCACCTCGTCCTCGGTAGCGTGACCGAGACGGTCCTGCACCACGCCCGCACTCCGGTGCTGTGCGTGCGCGAGCCCGAGCACGGCGTCGCGCTGCCCTACCGCCGCGTGCTCGTCCCCACGGACCTCTCGGAGGCGTCGCGCCGGGCTTTCCCATTGGCGGCTCTCCTGGCCCGTGCGTTCGACGCCGAGGTCCTCGCGGTCCACGCGGTGGGCCTGCGAACGGGCGCCACGTCGGGGGTGACCGACGTCGTGGAGTCGCGGGTGCCCTCGGAGGAGGCGGTCCTCGCGTTCCTCCAGCCCGACTTCGCCGGGGTGCGGGTGGCGCCGCGCGTGGAGCTGGGGTCGGCATGGGACCGGATCACGGAAACCGCGCGGCAGGACAGAGCCGACGTGATCGTCATGTCCACACATGGTCCCGACAGCCTCACGGACCGCGTCCTCGGGAGCCATGCGGAACGGGTGGTGCGCCACGCGCCTTGTCCGGTCCTCGTGGTGTGAGGCGGTCGACCATCGCGGAGGTCCTCGTGATGCTGCGGGACGAGAGGCTCCGGGCCTGGGCGGAGGAGCACGGCGTCGCCTGGGAGGTCTCGCCGCACTACGAGGTCCACAACCACGCGAAGGTGCAGGTCGCCTTCGACCTCACCCTCGCCGCCCCCCGGTCGGCGGCGTGCACGGGCGACCCCGGATGCGCCGCGTGCGTGGGGGTGTGGGAGGGGCTCAAAGAGCTGGCCCTGCGGGTCCTCCCCACGTGCGTGCGCCACGAGATCGACCCCTTCGATGCCTCCTTCCACTTCGAGCGGCAGACGCACTGGACGCCCGA
Organism: Acidobacteriota bacterium; assembly: GCA_016199625.1. Taxonomy (GTDB): domain Bacteria; phylum Acidobacteriota; class Vicinamibacteria; order Fen-336; family Fen-336; genus JACQGI01. The sequence goes on from JACQGI010000012.1 coordinate 5,268, forward strand.
AATCCTCCTCGTGGCGGAGATCATGCCCGAGGGAACGTTCGAGCCGGTGGACGAGGCCCTCCGGCAGTGCGTGGAGGCCGTCGAGGGCGCCTTGCGCCGGCTGGACGTCCGCGAGCGGTCCGCGGAGCGCATGGCGGCTCCGCGCTAGGAGGGTCCGGAGACCGGTGGTGACCACGGGCTCGACGGGCGGCGACGGGCTCCTCCTCGAGGTCGCAGGCCTCGAGGCGCTCCTCGCCGCCCTGCGCCGGCACGGATACGGTCTCGTGGGGCCGCGGGTCCGCGACGGCGCCGTCGTGTACGACACGCTGGGCTCCGTGGCCGACCTGCCCGCGGGCTGGACCGACGAGCAGGAGGCCGGGCGCTACCGCCTCGTGCGAAGGAACGACGCCGCCCTCTTCGGCTTCGGCCTAGGCCCGCACTCCTGGAAACGCTTCCTCTTCCCTCCCTCGACGGTGCTGTGGCACGCGCGCCGCGCCGACGGCGGCTTCGAGGTCGTGGCGGAGACGCCACCCGCGGCGCCCCTGGCCCTCGTCGGCGTGCGACCCTGCGAGCTGGCGGCCCTCGCTGTCCAGGATCGCGTCCTCCTTGGAGGGCCCTGGGCCGATCCCGACTACCGGGCGCGCCGCGAGGCCCTGTTCGTCGTGGCCGTCCACTGCACCCGCCCGGGAGCCACCTGCTTCTGCGCCTCGCTGGGCACGGGCCCCCGCGCACCCTCGGGCTTCGACCTGGCCCTGACGGAGATCCCGCGACCCGATGGCCCCGCCTTCCTCCTCGAGACCGGCACCGCTGCGGGCGAGGCCCTGGCCGCCGAGGTGCCCTGCCGGCCGGCGTCGGACGCCGAGAGGCGCGAGGCGGAGTCGGCGGTCGCGGCGGCGGCCGGCGCCATGGGCCGCGCCCTCGACCCGCAGGCGGCGCGGGGCGCTCTGGGGACGGCCTGGGAGAGCCCTCGCTGGGAGGCCGTGGCGCGGCGGTGTCTCGCCTGCGGCAACTGCACCCTGGTCTGCCCCACGTGCTTCTGCAGCACCGTCGAGGACACGAGCGATCTCGCCGGGGAGACCGCAGCGCGAACGCGACGTTGGGACACCTGCTTCGGCGTCGGGTTCTCGTACGTCCACGGCGGGAGCGTCCGGACCTCGGTGGCCGCGCGCTACCGCCAGTGGATCACCCACAAGCTCGCCACGTGGCACGAGCAGTTCGGCACGTGCGGGTGCGTGGGCTGCGGGCGCTGCATCACCTGGTGCCCGGCGGGCATCGACATCACCGAGGAGGCGCGTGCCGTCGCCGGCAGGTCGGCCGGAAGGGGGGCGTCATGAGCGTGGAGACGTTCGAGAAGATCCTGGCGGAGCACCCCTTCTTCGAGGGGATGCGCGCCGAGCACGTGGCGACCCTCGCCGGGTGCGTCTCCAACGTGAAGTTCGACCAGGGGGACTACCTCTTCCGCGAAGGCCAGCCCGCCGACCGGTTCTACGTCGTGCGCTTCGGGCGCGTCACGGTCGAGACCTTCGCCCCGACGCGCGGCTCGATCGCCATCGAGACCGTGGACGCCGGCGACGTCCTCGGGTGGTCCTGGCTGTTCCCGCCCTACAAATGGCACTTCGACGCGCGGGCCATGACCCTCGTGCGGGCCTTCGCCCTCGACGGCGTCTGCCTGCGCGGCAAGTGCGAGAGGGACCCGGCCCTGGGCTACGAGCTCATGCGACGGTTCGCCCAGGTCATCGTCTCGCGACTCGAGGCGACGCAGCTCCAGCTCCTGGACCTCTATGTCAGCCAGCCTTGAGGAGGCTTCCGCCGCGGTCGCCGACGCCGCCCGGTCCCCGGACCCGATGCGCACGACGCCCTGCCGCGTGAGGCGCGTGCTCCGCGAGACGGCGGACACCTTCACGCTGGTGCTGGAGCCGCCCGGCGGGTCCCTCGGCTTTGCGCCGGGGCAGTTCGACATGCTGTACGCCTTCGGCGCCGGAGAGGTCCCGATCTCCATCAGCGGCGACCCCGGCGTGCCCGAGGTCCTGGTCCACACGATCCGGGCCGTGGGCTCCGTCACCCGCATGATGCAGCGCCTTCGCCCGGGCGACCGCGTGGGCGTCCGCGGGCCCTTCGGGACCTCCTGGCCGGTGGACCTGGCCCACGGCCACGATGTCGTGGTGATCGCCGGCGGCATCGGTCTGGCGCCCCTGCGCCCCGCCCTCCTGCACCTCCTCGCCCACCGCGGCCTCTACGGCCGCCTCGTCCTGCTCTACGGTGCGCGGACGCCCAAGGACATCCTGTTCCCCAGGGACCTGCGCGAGTGGCGGGGACGGTTCGACGTCGCGGTCGAGGTCACGGTGGACCGCGCGAGCCCCGACTGGCAGGGCGCCGTGGGCGTCGTCACCCGCCTCGTGGACCGGGCCCCCTTCGACCCCGGGAGCACCCTCGGCCTGGTGTGCGGCCCCGAGGTCATGATCCGTTTCGCCGTCGCCGCCCTCGAGCGGCGCGGCGTCCCGTCCTCGGAGATCCACGTCTCCCTCGAGCGGAACATGAAGTGCGCCGTGGGCCTGTGCGGCCACTGCCAGATGGGACCGGTCTTCGTCTGCCGGGACGGCCCCGTGTTCCCGTACGAGCGCGTCCGGCCGTTCTTCGGCCTCCGGGAGGTGTGAGATGCCGAGAGCACCCTCTCCCCGCCGGAACGGACGCAAGCCCCGCCTCGCCGTCTTCAAGCTCGCCTCCTGCGACGGCTGCCAGCTCACGCTCCTGGACTGCGAGGACGAGCTGCTCGCCATCGCCGGCCGCGTGGAGGTCGCCTATTTCCCCGAGGCCTCCCGGGCCATGCGCCGGGGGCCCTACGACATCGCCCTCGTCGAGGGCTCGGTCACGACGCCCCACGACGCCGAGCGGATCCTCGGGATCCGGAAGAGCGCCGGGATCCTGGTGAGCCTGGGTGCGTGCGCGACGGCCGGCGGCATCCAGGCGCTCCGGAACTTCGCCGACGTCGGGGCATACGTCTCTGCGGTCTACGCGACCCCCGAGTACGTGACGACCCTCGCCCAGTCCACTCCGGTCGCCCAGCACGTGCGCGTGGACTTCGAGCTGCGCGGCTGCCCCATCGCCAAGGACCAGCTCCTCGAGCTCCTGACGGCGCTCCTCGCGGGACGCCGGCCGGCCCTCCCGACGGGCAGCGTCTGTCAGGAGTGCAAGCGGCGGGGCGCCGTCTGCGTGATGGTCGCCCGCGGCACGCCCTGCCTCGGGCCCGTGACCCAGGCCGGCTGCGGGGCGCTCTGCCCGGCCTTCGACCGCGGCTGCTTCGGCTGCTTCGGGCCCATGGAGTCGCCCAACGCCGCGTCCCTCGGCGCGCGGTGGGAGGCCCTGGGGGTGGCCCGAGCCGACGTGGCCCGGGCGTTCCGCACCTTCAACGCCGGCGCGCCCGCCTTCCGTGCCGCGAGCGAGGCCTATGAGCGGGAAGCGGATCGGTAGCACCCTCACCGTCGAGACCCTGGCCCGCGTCGAGGGCGAGGGGGCGCTCCGCCTGCGCCTCGAGGGCGGAGCGGTGGCGAGCGTGCAGCTCCACATCTACGAGCCCCCGCGGTTCTTCGAGGCCCTCCTCCGCGGCCGGCGCTTCGACGAGGCCCCGGACGTCACGGCGCGGATCTGCGGGATCTGCCCGGTGGCGTACCAGATGAGCGCGGTCCACGCCCTGGAGTCGGCCTTCGGGGTCCGCGTCGACGGACCCATCCGCGAGCTGCGCCGCCTGCTCTACTGCGGGGAGTGGATCGAGAGCCACGCCCTCCACGTGTACCTCCTCCACGCCCCCGACTTCCTCGGCTACGAGAGCGCCATCCACATGGCCGCCGACCACGCGGACCTGGTGCAGCGGGGCCTCCGCCTCAAGAAGATCGGCAACCGGGTCATGACCGCCCTCGCGGGGCGCGAGATCCACCCGATCAACGTCCGCGTGGGGGGTTTCTACCGCGTGCCAGCGGCCTCGGAGCTGGCACCCCTCGCCGAGGAGCTGAAGTGGGCCCGGGACGCCGCCCTCGAGACCGTACGCTGGGTCTCGGGCTTCCCCTTCCCGGACTTCGATCGGGACTACGAGCTGGTCGCCCTCCGGCATCCCTCGGAGTACCCGCTGTGCGAGGGACGGATCGCGTCGAGCAAGGGGCTCGACGTCGCGGTGTCCGAGTACGAGGAGGCGTTCGCCGAAGAGCACGTGCCCCACTCGAACGCCCTCCACTCCATTCTCAGGGGGCGGGGGGCGTACCACGTCGGACCCCTCGCACGCTTCGCCCTGAACTTCGACCGTCTGCCGTCCGTCGCGAGGGAGGCCGCCCGCGAGGCGGGCCTCGGCCCGGGCTGCCGCAACCCGTTCCGGAGCATCGTGGTCCGCGCCGTGGAGACCGTCTTCGCCTGCGAGGAGGCCCTCCGCATCGTCTCCTCGTACGAGCCGCCCGACCGGCCGTTCGCCGACGTCGAGCCCCGCGCCGCCGTGGGCTGCGGCGCGAGCGAGGCGCCGCGGGGGATCCTCTACCACCGCTATCGGATCGGGGCCGGCGGCCTCATCGAGGAAGCAAAGATCGTCCCGCCCACGGCCCAGAACCTGAAGACCATCGAGAACGACCTCTGGCAGCTCGTCCCGCGCCACCTGGACCTGCCCCGCGAGGAGCTGGCACTGCGGTGCGAGCAGGCGATCCGCAACTACGACCCGTGCATCTCGTGCGCGACCCATTTCCTGCGGCTGGAGGTAGAGGAATGAGGGGCACCCTCGTCATCGGCATCGGCAACCGCGACCGGAGCGACGACGCGGCGGGCCTCGTGGCCGCACGCCGGATCCGCCAGAAGCATCCCCGGGACGTCTTGGTCCTGGAGCAGGACGGCCACGCGGCGGCGCTCCTCGAGGCATGGCGCGACGCCCGGACGGTGCTCGTGGTGGACGCGGCGTCCGGGGCGGGCCCGGCGGGGACCGTGCGGCGTTTCGACGCCCACCGCGAGCGCTTGCCCGCCGGCCTTCTCCACGCGTCCACGCACTCCTGGGGGATCGCCGAGGCGGTGGAGATGGCGCGCGTCCTGGGGCAGCTCCCGCCCACGGTCGTCGTGTACGCCGTCGAGGGCAGCTCCTTCGGCCACGGCCGGCGCCTCACCCCCGAGGTCGAGAAGGCCGTGGAGGACGTCGTGCGGAGGATCCTCGAGGAGGTGTCGTGTCCGTCGCCGGCTTCCCCCTGAGGGACGGTCGTCCCGCGGTCGTCTCCCTGCGGCCCGACTCCACGTCGGTCGCGGTGGACGAAGAGCAGGTCTCCTCCTACGACCTCCTCGGGCGTCCGTACGTCCTCGTCCGCGACGGCTGGACCTGGCGCCGCTCCCTGGACGGCCGGTTGCTGCAGAAGGGGCCGGGCGCGGACGGGGCGGCACGGCTGCGCCGCCGCCTCGCGGCCGATGAAGGAGCCGCAGTCGTCGAGGCGGCGCGGCGCGACGTGTCCCAGGTGCTCCAGACAGTGGAGGGCGACCGCTCGATCCTGCCCCGGGACGTCCGCGCGGAAGCCGTGGTCCGGCTGCAGCGGATCGCCTCCATGGACGCGGCGGCGCTGGCGGCGGACGCCTCACTCTTCGCCGCGACGTACCGCCCCGTGGGCATCCTCCCGCCGGACCAGTACCTCGCCGTGGTGCTCCAGGCGACCGAGGGCTGCTCCTGGAACGGCTGTACCTTCTGCGGTTTCTTCAAGGACGTTCGCTTCCACGCCAAGTCGCCCGCGGAGTTCGCCGGCCACGTGGCGGCGGTGCGCGGCTACTTCGGAGCCTCCCTGGCCCTCCGCAAGAGCGTCTTCCTGGGTGAGGCCAACGCGCTCTGCGCCTCCCACGAGCGCGTCCTCGGGTGGCTCGAGGACGCGTCGAGGGTCTTCCCTACGGCCGCGACGGGAGGCATCCACGCCTTCGTCGACGCGTGGACCGGAGCGCGCAAGACCGTGGACGAGTGGCGGACGTACCGGGCCCTCGGCCTGCGGCGGGTGTACGTGGGGCTCGAGACCGCCGACCCGGAGTTGCGCGCCTTCGTGGAGAAGCCCGGCAGCGCCACGGCCACCGAGGCCCTCGTGGCCGCCCTCCACGAGGCCGGCATCGCCGTGGGCGTCATCGTGATGATCGGACTCGGAGGCGAGCGCTTCTTCGACGCCCACGTCCGAGAGACGGGGGCATCCCTCGCCCGGATGCGCCTGCGCCAGGGCGACTTCCTCTACCTCTCCGACTTTCTGATCCACGCGGGCCTCGAGTACGAGCGCCGCGGCCGGACGGCGGACCTCCGGGCCCTCGGCCCCGCGCGCTGCGCCGACCAGCGGCGCGCCCTTCTGGCACCCCTCCGCTTCGAGAACCCGGCCCGTCCGCCCCGCGTCGCGACCTATGACATCCGCGAGTTCGTGTACTGAGGGCCGCGTTACCCCCGTCGCATCCGTGGCGTTTCTCGACGACCCCTGTCGAGAAACACGACGACAGCGGAAGCCGCTGCTGTGCGGGGCCTTCGGCGCCGCCGGGGCCAGTCGTCCGCGCGGCAGCGTCGAGAAACTCCACGGGTCGCCCTCTGACCGTCGACGCCTCCCACACGCCGTGGTCCAGCCTGCTCAACGGCTTGTCCGGCTTCGCCTCCGCCACCCGCGCGCCGGTACGCCCGTTGCTCCTTCGGAGAGCGGGCCGGGGGAGACGAGACCGAGAAGCCCACAGCAAGACCCGCCGGCCCGCGAGGAGGTGATCCTCATGACGGTCCTGCTGGTGATCCTGACCTTCGCGGCCTTCATCCTCCTGGACTACGTCGTCAGCCGTCGCCGCGCCCCGCAGGCGGTGGCCGTGGCCCCGGACGCGTGGGCCGCGCCGGAGCCCGTCTGGGTGGCCGGCTACCAGCTCCCCGAGGCGCTCCACTACCACCGCGGCCACACCTGGGCCCGGGCCGTCGACCCCGACACCGTCGTCGTGGGGCTCGACGACTTCGCGCGGCGTCTCGTGGGGCCAGCCCGATCCGTGCGAACGCCCGCGGTGGGCGACTGGCTCGAGCAGGGCGAGACGGCCTTCGGCGTCGCCATGGACGGCCGCGCCGCGGACCTCGTCTCGCCCATCGACGGGGAGGTCCTGGCCGTGAACCCCGAGCTCGCGCGGAGCCCGGGCCTGGCCACCGACGAGCCGTACGGCCGCGGGTGGATCCTCGAGGTGCGGCCCAGCCATCTCGCGGCCAACCTGCGCAACCTGCTCTCGGGGCGCCTGGCGCGCCGCTGGACGGAGGACGCCCGCGAGGCCCTCGACCTGCGCCTCATGGCGCTCTCGGGCTCCGTGCTCCAGGACGGAGGCGAGCCGGTGGCGGACTTCGCGCGCCACCTGCCGGCGGAGGACTGGAAGCGGCTGGTCCGCGAGTTCCTGCTCACGTAGTCGCGGTGCGGCGGCAGGAGGGTTCTCCCGCCTGCCCGCCGCGGGAAGGAGGCGGACATGCCGAAGCGCAGGCGCTCTCGAGCCCTCCTCGTCGACATCACTCGCTGCATCGGCTGCCGGGCCTGCGTCGGGGCCTGCAAGGAGGCCCACGGCTTGCCCGGCGACGACACCGCCACCGAGCTGTCGGCGACGTCGCTCACGGCCATGGTGGATCAGGGCGACCTGCACGTCCGCAGGCTCTGCATGCACTGCGAGGACCCGTCCTGCGCCAGCGTCTGCCCCGTCGGGGCCCTCCACAAGACCGACCTCGGGCCGGTCGCGTACGACGCCCGGCTCTGTCTCGGGTGCCGCTACTGCATGGTGGCCTGCCCGTTCAACGTGCCCCGCTACGAGTGGACGAAGGCGGTGCCGGCCGTCCGCAAGTGCGACATGTGCATCGAGCGCGTGGCCCAGGGCCAGCTTCCGGCCTGCGTCGACGCCTGCCCGGTCGAGGCGACCGTCGCCGGAGACCGCGACGAGCTCCTCGCCGAGGCGCACCACAGGATCGCGGAGAGGCCGGGCGACTACCATCCCCACGTCTACGGCGAGACCGAGGCCGGTGGCACCTCGGTGCTGTTCCTGTCCCCGGTCCCCTTCGCGCAGCTCGGGTTCGTACAGGGCCTTCCCGCCGAGCCGCTCCCGGACCTCACGTGGCAGGTCCTCGAAAAGGTCCCCGGCGTCGTGACCCTCGGCGGCGCGGCTCTCCTGGCCGTGTGGTGGATCACCCACCGGCGCGAGGAGGTGGCGGCCGCCCAGACCGCCAGGGAGGACGACCATGCGTGACCGCTACGGCGTGCCCTTCTGGAAGGCGGTCTTCTACCTCCTCACGGCCGTCGGCTTCGTGGTGCTCGTGCGCCGGTACGCCTACGGCCTGGGCGCAGTCACCAACCTCTCCGACGCCTACCCGTGGGGCCTCTGGATCGGCTTCGACGTGCTCTGCGGCGTGGGCCTCGCCGCCGGAGGATTCACCATCACGACGGTCGTCTACGTCTTCAACGCGAAGCGCTTCAAGCCCATCGTCCGCCCCACGATCCTCACCGCCTTCCTGGGCTACGTCCTCGTGATCGTCGCGCTCCTCGCCGACCTCGGCCGGCCGTGGAACCTCTGGCGCCCCATCGTGCTCTGGAACCCGCGCTCGGTGATGTTCGAGGTGGCCTGGTGCGTGATGCTCTACACGACGGTCCTGGCGCTCGAGTTCTCGAGCCTCCTCCTCGAGAAGCTGCGCTGGACGCGGGCCCTGGCGGTCCAGCAGGCCGTGACGCTGCCCCTGGTCGTAGCCGGCGCGCTGCTCTCGACCCTGCACCAGTCCTCCCTCGGGTCCCTCTACCTCATCGTCCCGGGCAAGCTCCACCCGCTCTGGTACACGCCGCTCCTGCCGGTGCTGTTCTTCCTCTCGGCCATCGCCGTGGGCCTGGCCATGGTGATCGTGGAGTCGCGGCTCTCGTCGCGGGCCTTCGGCCGGGCCCTCGAGATGCCCCTCGTCTCCGAGGTCGGCCGGGTGCTCGTCGCGGCCCTCGGCGTGTACGCCGTCACGCGCGTCTTCGACCTCGCCGACCGCGGCGTCCTGGGGGCCGCGTTCCGGCCCACCGGCGAGGCGGGCCTCTTCTGGCTGGAGTTCCTCGGCGGGGTTCTCCTGCCCATGGGCCGGCTCGCGGCGCCGAGGGTCCGGGCGAACACCGGCGCCCTCTACGGCGCGGCGCTCCTCACGGTCATGGGCTTCGTGGTCCACCGCCTGAACGTCAGCATCACCGGCTTCGAGAGCGCACAGGGGGGCCGGTACGTCCCGGCCTGGTCGGAGCTGGCGATCACGCTGATGCTCGTCGCGCTGGGCTTCGGCGTCTTCGCCCTCGCCGTGCGGCATCTCCGCGTCTATCCCGAGGCGGCCCCGGCGCGCGCGTGAGGTGAAGGGATGGAGCTGCCGGGCCTGCGCCGACGGTCGCCTGCGGGGCGGCTCCCGCTCCGGATCGGCCTCGCCCTGTGCGCCGGGACCGCCGTCATCCTCCTGGGGGCGGGGGCCTGGAACCTCCACCTCCAGCGGGCGCACCTCACGCGCCTCGTGGGCCTCTCGGCCGACCGCATCGCCGAGACGATCCGCGCCTCCACCCGGGACGCCATGCTCCGCAACGACCGGGACGCGCTCCACCGGACCATGGCCAACATCGCCTCGCAGCAGGGGATCGTGCGGATACGCATCTTCGACAAGCGGGGGGCGATCCGGACCTCGACGCGCCCCGAGGAGGTCGGACGGCTCCTCGACGTCCGCGCCGAGCAGTGCACGGCCTGCCATCAGCAGGACCGTCCCTTGACGCGTCTCGAGCGGGCGGACCGGATCCGGACCTTCCGCGAGGGCGACGGGGGGCGCGTCCTCGGGATCATCGCGCCCATCCACAACGAGCCGCAGTGCACCACCGCCTGCCACGCCCACCCGGCCTCCCAGGAGCTGCTGGGCGTCCTCGACGTCCAGCTCTCCATGGACGCCGTGGACGTCGCCCTCGACGCCTCGGAGCGCCAGATGCTCGCGGGCGTCGCGATGACCGGCGCCGCGGTGCTCCTCCTCGCCGGGGGTCTTCTGTGGCGGATGGTCCTCCGCCCGGTCGCCCGCCTCACGGCGGCGATGAGCCACGTCGCGAGCGGCGAGCCGGCCGTCCCGGTCCCCGTCGGCTCCTCGGACGAGATCGGACGCATGGCGGCGTCCTGGAACGCCATGACGGAGGAGCTGGCCCGCGCCCGCGAGGACCTGACCGAGGCCAACCGCACCCTCGAGGAACGGGTGCGCAGCAAGACCGAGGAGGTGGAGCGCGCCCATGGGCAGATGCTCGTCGTGGAGAAGATGGCCTCCCTGGGGAGGCTGGCGGCCGTCGTGGCCCACGAGATCAACAACCCCCTCGCCGGGATCCGCACCTACGCGCGCCTCCTCCGGCGGAGGCTCCGCGGCGCGGTGCCCGTCGCCGCAGGCGGCGCGGGGGCGGCCGCCCTGCCCCTCGCCGCCGACGCCGAGGCCGACCGGATCCTCGAGGCCGTGGACGCCGAGGCGGGGCGCTGCGGCGACATCGTGCGCAACCTGCTCCTGTTCAGCCGCACGTCCCCCGCGCGCTTCGCCGACGAGGAGCTGGGGCCGATCCTGGACCGTTGCGTGTTCCTCCTCCGCCACCAGGCGGAGCTGCAGGGGGTCGCCCTCGCCGCCGAGGCGACCCCCGGGCTCCGGATCGTCTGCGACGCGGCCCAGGTCCAGCAGCTCGTCCTCGCCCTCGCCCTGAACGCCCTCGAGGCGACGCCTTCGGGCGGGCGGGTGGTCCTGGCGGCGCGGGCCGCGGAGGACGGCGCCCTCCTCGCGGTCTCCGACACCGGCTGCGGCATCCCGCCCGAGAACCTCCCGCACGTCTTCGAGCCGTTCTTCACCACGAAGGAGAACGGCAAGGGGGTGGGGCTCGGCCTGGCCGTGGCCTACGGAATCGCGGCGCGCCACGGCGGCAGGCTCTCCGTGGACTCCCGCATCGGGGAGGGCACGGTCTTCACCGCCCGCTTCCCGCGACGGCCCCCGGCCGAGGAGGTCTCATGAGCACGCCCGAGACGCGCCAGGTCCTGCGCCTCCTGGTCGTGGACGACGAGGCCATCGTCCGCGACTCCCTGGGCGGCTGGTTCCGCCAGGACGGCCACCGCGTGGACACGGCGGCGAGCGCCAAGGAGGCCCTCGCCCTCGTGACGAAAGAGGCGTACGACATCGCGCTCGTGGACGTCAAGATGCCCGGAATGGACGGCCTCGAGCTGCAGGCGCGCCTGGTCCAGGCGTGCCCCGACACCACGATCATCGTGATGACGGCCTACGCGTCCGTGGATACGGCGGTCAAGGCCCTCAAGGAGGGCGCCTACGACTACATCGTCAAGCCCTTCGATCCCGACGATCTCTCGCAGCTCATCCGCCGCGCGGCGGAGCACCGGTCCTTGAAGGCGGAGAACGTCCGCCTCCGGAGGAGCCTCGAGGACGTGACGGCTCCCCCGCCCCTCGTCGGCCGCTCTCCAGCCCTCCGGCGGATCGCGGAGCTCGTCGCCACCGTGGCGCCGACCGAGTCCACCGTCCTGATCGCGGGGGAGTCGGGCACCGGGAAGGAGCTCGTGGCCCGAGCCATCCACGCCGGCTCCCCGCGCCGCTACGGCCCGCTGGTCGTGGTCAACTGCGGTGCCCTCCCGGAGGGGATCCTCGAGAGCGAGCTGTTCGGTCACGAGGCCGGCGCCTTCACGGGCGCGCGCTACCGCCACAAGGGGAAGTTCGAGGCCGCCGAGGGCGGAACGATCTTCCTCGACGAGATCGGCGAGGTGAGCCCGAAGGTCCAGGTGGAGCTGCTCCGGGTCCTCGAAGAGAAGGTCGTGACGCGTCTCGGCGGCACGTCGCCCGTCCGCGTGGACTTCCGGATCGTGACGGCCACGAACCAGGACCTCCAGGCGCGCGTGAGGGCCGGAACGTTCCGCGACGACCTCTACTGGCGCCTGAACGTCTTCCTCCTCGAGATCCCGCCCCTCCGCGAGAGACGCGAGGACGTCCCGCTCCTGGCCCAGCACTTCCTCTCGAGGTTCGCGGCCTCGATGAGCCGCAAGGGCCTCCGCTTCGCCCCCGAGGCCCTCCAGGCCATCGAGGCCTATCCGTGGCCGGGCAACGTCCGCGAGCTGCAGAACGCCATCGAGCGCGCCGTGGTGGTCGCGGACGGTACCCTCATCGAGCCGCGCCACCTTCCCCTGCGCGTCACCGAGACCCTCCCGGGGCCCGCCCCGGGATCCCTCGCGGAGATGGAGAAGATCCACATCCGCACGGTGCTCGCCAACGCGGAGTGGAACATCAGCCGTGCCGCCCACGTCCTCGGTGTCGACCGCACGACCCTGTACAACAAGATCCGCCGGTACGGCCTCGAGCGTCCGGGCCATGGGAGCACCTGAGGCCTTCGCGGGCGAGGTCCACTTCGTCCCTCTCGGCCCCCTCGCCCCCGGGCTGGCAGCGGAGGTCGCCGCGGGGGTCAGCCGTCGCATCGCCGCGCCCTGCCGGCTCTGCGCGGCGTCGTCCGTGGAGACCGCCCGGAGGATCCCTGCTCGGGACCAGGCGGACGCCGACGCCCTCCTCGACCGCCTCGACGCGGCCGGGAACGACGACAGCGTCCGGGTGGGGCTGACCTCCCTGGACGTGGCCATCCCGATATTCACCTTCGTCTTCGGCCGCGCGCGGCAGGGCGGGCGCGCCTGCCTCGTCTCCCTCGCCCGCCTCGACCCGGCGCTCTACGGGCTTCCGGCCGACCCTCGCCGCGCGACGGAGCGCGCGGTGGTCGAGGTGCTCCACGAGCTGGGCCACGTGGCCGGCCTCGTCCACTGCAGGGATTTCGCCTGCCTGATGCACTTCGCCGCTTCGGTGGAGGCGATCGACGTGCGTGGTTCGACCTTCTGTGGGGCGTGCGCGCCGCAACTGCCCGCCTGGTTGAGACCTCCGCCCTGACGGCCGCGCCCTGCGGCTCACGGGACGATGGCACAGGCATTGCACTTCCGCCGCAGGGGGGTGCGGTGATGTGCGACAAGTGCGGCTGCGGCGACACCCGCGTGGTTCCGGTGGATCTCCACGAGCGGATCCTGGAGGCGAACGAGCGACAGGCGCGGCACAACCGCGAGCACTTCGCCCGCAACGGAATCCTCGCCGTGAACCTCATGGGCTCTCCCGGCTCGGGGAAGACCGCGGTCCTCGAGGCCACGGCACGGGCCATGAGAACCCTGGGCCGCCTCGGCGCCCTGACGGGTGACCTGGCGACCGACAACGACGCCCAACGCCTTCGGGCCGCGGGGATCCCCTCCCTCACCATCACCACGGGGTCGGCCTGCCACCTCGACGCGGACCTGGTCCACCACGCGCTCCACAACGCCCCGTGGGGATCGGATCTGGATTACCTCTTCATCGAGAACGTGGGCAACCTCGTCTGTCCGGCGGTCTACGACCTCGGTGAGGCCTTGAACGTCGTCGCGCTCTCGGTCACCGAAGGGGAGGACAAACCGCTCAAGTACCCCGCGATGTTCCGGAAAGCGGACCTCGTCCTGCTGACCAAGGTGGACCTGCTCCCTCACGTGACGGCGCCCCTGTCGGCTTTCGAGGACGCCGTCGCACGCGTCGCCCCCGCGCCCCGTGTCCTTCCGGTCTCGGCGGTCACCGACTGGGGTGTCGCCGACTGGGCGGGCTGGCTGAGGGCGCGCCGGGCGGCGTGCGTGGGAGAGACCGCCCTCGTGTGACCCGCGCCGCGCCTTGCAGCCTCAGGAGTGAGGGAGGGGCCATGTGTCTGGCGGTTCCCGGGAGGATCCTCGAGACCGAGGAGCGGGGCGGGGCCCGCGTGGCGCGCGTGCAGTTCGGCGGGATCGTGCGCGAAGCGCACCTGGACTTCGTCCCCGAGGCCGCCGTGGGGGACTACGTGATGGTCCACGTGGGCTTCGCCATCAGCATGGTGGACCGCGAGGAGGCGGAGCGGACCTACCGGCTCCTGGAAGCCATGGGCCTCCTCGCAGGCGAGGGGCTCGACGGGCCCGGGGCGGACGTCGCGCCCGAGTGAGGGGCGACTCTTGAGGTACGTCGACGAGTACCGCGACGAGCGGATCGCCCGGGCCCTGGTCGCCGACATCGCGCGTCGGGTGACGCGGCCCTGGGTCCTCATGGAGATCTGTGGCGGCCAGACCCACACCCTCATGCGGTACGGCGTCGACGAGCTGCTGCCGCGCGAGGTGGAGCTCGTCCACGGACCCGGTTGTCCGGTGTGCGTCACGCCCCTCGAGATCATCGACAAGGCCGTCGCCATCGCCTCGCGGCCCGAGGTCACGTTCGTCTCGTACGGCGACATGCTCCGCGTGCCCGGCTCCGGCTCGGACCTCTTCCGCGTCAAGGCGGGGGGCGGCGACGTGCGGGTGGCGTACTCACCCATGGAGGCCGTCCGCCTCGCCCGGGCTCACCCCGATCGCCAGGTGGTCTTCTTCGGGATCGGGTTCGAGACCACGGCGCCGGCCAACGCCATGGCCGTGTGGCAGGCGCGCCGCGAGGGGCTCGCCAACTTCTCCATGCTCGCCTCCCACGTCCTCGTGCCCCCGGCCCTCGAGCTGCTCCTGCGCTCTCCCCGCAACAGGGTCCAGGGCTTCATCGGCCCCGGCCACGTGTGCACCGTCATGGGGTACCGCCAGTACGAAGACCTCAGCCGGACCTTCCACGTCCCCATCGTCGTCGGCGGCTTCGAGCCCGTGGACCTCCTCGAGGCGATCGCCATGCTCGTGGCCCAGCTCGAGGAAGGGCGGGCCGAGGCCGAGAACCAGTACGTTCGGTCCGTGAGCTACGAGGGCAACCTCCCGGCCCAGCGGATCCTGGAGGAGGTCTTCGAGGTCTGCGACCGCAAGTGGCGCGGGGTGGGCCTCGTCCCCCGGAGCGGGCTCCGGCTGCGGCCCGCATTCGCCGCCCACGACGCGGAGACCCGCTTCGGCGTCGAAACCACGAGCGCCGACGAGCCGGCCGAGTGCCGGAGCGCCGAGGTCCTCCAGGGGCTCGTGCGTCCCACCGACTGTCCCGCCTTCGGCGGGCGGTGCACGCCCGAGAATCCCCTGGGCGCCCCCATGGTGTCGGCCGAGGGCGCCTGCGCCGCCTACTACCGGTACCGACGGCATGCCGCCGGCCCGTGAGGAGGAGGTCATGTTCCACTGCCCAGTGCCCGTCCCCGTGGGCGATCGGGTGCTCCTGGGCCACGGCAGCGGGGGCAAGCTCTCCGCGGATCTCCTCCGCCAGGTGATCCTCCCCGCTTTCGCCAACCCCGCCCTCGACCGCCTCGACGACCAGGCGGTCGTCGAGGTCCGAGGGCTCCGGCTGGCCTTCACCACCGATACGTTCGTGGTCAAGCCCCTGGTGTTCCCCGGCGGCGACATCGGCTCGCTCGCCGTGCACGGGACCATCAACGACCTGGCCATGGGCGGCGCCCGGCCGCTCTTCCTGAGCGCGGCCTTCATCCTCGAGGAGGGCCTGCCCATGGAAACGCTGCGCCGGGTGACGGCATCCCTCCAGGGCGCGGCGGCCGCCGCCGGTGTGCCGGTGGTCACGGGCGACACCAAGGTGGTCGAGAAGGGGAGCGGCGACGGCCTGTTCGTCAACACGTCGGGAATCGGCCTCGTGGAGGACGGCCTCCTCCTCTCCTCCGACCAGGCCCGTCCCAGGGACGCGGTCCTGCTCAGCGGGACCCTGGGCGATCACGGCATCGCCATCCTGGCGCAGCGCGAGGGGCTCGAGTTCGAGTGTCCGATCGAGAGCGACAGCGCGGCGCTCCACGGGCTCGTGGCGCGGCTCCTCGCGGCCACGCGGGAGGTGCGCTGCCTGCGCGATCCCACGCGCGGCGGCCTGGCGAGCGCCCTGAACGAGATCGCCGCCCGTTCGGGGGTGGGCATGCTCCTCGACGAGCGCGCCATTCCCGTCCGCGAGGAGGTCAAGGGGGCCTGTGAGATGCTCGGGCTGGACCCCCTCTACGTCGCCAACGAGGGCAAGCTCGTGGCGATCGTCGCGGCCGGCGCCGCCGAGGCGGCTCTCGGCGCGCTGCGCGACCATCCCCTCGGGCGAGAGGCGCGCAGGATCGGCACCGTCACCGAGGGGCATCCGGGCCTCGTGGCCATGCGTACGGTCATCGGAGCCACCCGTGTCGTGGACATGCTGGCGGGCGACCAGCTCCCGCGGATCTGCTGATGACCGACGTCCGGCGCGGCATCGAGGTCTCCGGTGTCGTGCAGGGGGTGGGCTTCCGGCCCTTCGCTTATCGCCTGGCGACGGAGCGCCGCCTCTCCGGCACCATCGCGAACACCCCCGCCGGCGTCGCCATCGAGGTGCAGGGGCCGCCGGGCGACGTCGAGGACTTCATCGGCCGGCTGTCCCTCGAGGCGCCGCCGCTGGCCCACGTCACCGGCGTCGCCGTCCGCGATCTGGCCTGGGGGCCCGACGGGGGCTTCCGGATCCTGGCGAGCCGGGCGGGCGAGCCGGCCCGCACCCTCGTGTCTCCCGACGTCGCCGTATGCGACGCCTGCCTCGGCGAGCTGTTCGAGCCGGGGGATCGCCGGTACCGCTACCCCTTCATCAACTGCACCGACTGCGGGCCCCGCTTCACCATCGTCCGCGACATCCCCTACGACCGGGCGCGCACCTCCATGGCCGCCTTCACCATGTGTCCCGCCTGCCGGGCCGAGTACGACGACCCTGCGAGCCGCCGATTCCACGCGCAGCCCAACGCCTGCTGGGACTGCGGGCCGCAAGCCGCTCTGTGGGATGCCGCCGGCCGTCGCCTCGAGGAGGGCGATCCGATCGCGGCCGCAGCCGGGCACCTGGCCGCCGGGCGCGTCGTGGCCGTGAAGGGCCTGGGCGGCTTCCACCTCGCCGCCGACGCGGCGAGAGCCGACGCCGTGGATCGGTTGCGCGAGCGCAAGGCCCGCGTGGCGAAACCCTTCGCCGTGATGGCCGCTTCCCTGGAGGCGGCGGCTCGGCTCGCCCGCCTCGACGACGCGGCGGCCGCCGCGCTGCGACGGCCCGAACGGCCCATCGTCCTCGTTCCCAAGGGCGGGGACGGAGTCGTAGCCGATGCCGTGGCGCCGGGGGTCGGCGAGGTGGGCCTCTTCTTGCCCTACACGCCGCTGCACCACCTCCTCTTCGCCGCCGGCCCCTTCGACGCCCTCGTCATGACGAGCGGCAACCGGGCCGAAGAGCCCATCGCCATCGACAACCGGGAGGCCGTCGAGCGCCTCGCCGGTCTCGCCGACCTCTTCCTCGTCCACGACCGCGACGTGGTCCGGAGGTGCGACGACTCCGTGGTGCGTCCGGTCGGGGGCCGCGTGCGCCCCTTGCGGCGCGCCCGCGGCTACGTCCCGCTGCCGGTCGCGCTCGCCGAGGAGGTCCCCCCCGTGCTCGCGGTGGGAGGGGAGCTCAACAACACGGTGTGCCTCACCCGCGGGCGGCAGGCGTTCCTCAGCCAGCACGTCGGCGATCTCGAGAATCTCGAGGCCCACGGCTTCTTCGAGGAGGCCATCGACCACCTCGGGCGGATCCTCGAGGTCGAGCCCCGCGCGATCGCTCACGACCTCCACCCCGACTACCACTCGACGCGCTGGGCCCTCGCCCGGGAGGGCCTGCCGCGGGTGGCGGTGCAGCACCATCACGCCCACGTGGCGAGCTGCATGGCCGAGAACGGGCTCAGCGGGCGCGTCATCGGCTTCGCCCTCGACGGGACGGGCTACGGCACCGACGGACACGTCTGGGGCGGCGAGGTCCTCGTGGCGGGATACGACGGCTTCACGCGGGCGGCCCACCTCGACGAAGTCCCCCTCCCCGGAGGGGCGGCGGCGATCCGGGAGCCCTGGAGGATGGCGGTGGCCTGGCTGTGGCGCCACTACGGCCGCAGGTTCCTCGACTGGCGCCTGCCCGGCCTCGAGAAGGTCGGCCGCCGGGCCCTCGAGACCGCCCTGGCCCTGACCGAGCGGGGCCTTCTCTCGCCGCGCACGTCGA
Organism: Acidobacteriota bacterium; assembly: GCA_016199625.1. GTDB lineage: Bacteria > Acidobacteriota > Vicinamibacteria > Fen-336 > Fen-336 > JACQGI01. The sequence continues at coordinate 23,203 of JACQGI010000012.1, forward strand.
GCTGCGGGCGGCTCTTCGACGCCGTGTCGGCCCTCCTGGGCGTCTGCTCGCGCGCGACGTACGAGGGGCAGGCCGCCGTGGAGCTCGAGGCGATCGCGGCGGACGGGGACACGCCGCGCGACGCCTATCGATTCGAGCTGGAGCGGGAGCAGGACGCCTGGGTCATCGGAACCCGCGGCCTCTTCGACGGCCTCGTGGAGGACGTCCACGCCGGCGTCGCGCCGGGCCTCGCGAGCCGGCGCTTCCACGACGGCCTGGCGGACGTCCTGGCGGACGTCGCCGCGAGCATCCGTGACGCGACGGGGCTCGACCGCGTCTGCCTGAGCGGGGGCACGTTCCAGAACGTGCGGCTCACCGGGCGCCTGCGGGCGCGTCTCGAGCGGCGGGACTTCCGAGTCTTCACCCACGGGGTCGTCCCGCCCGGCGACGGCGGCCTGAGCCTCGGGCAGGCCCTCGTGGCGGCTCACAGCCTCGGAGGCGGCTCGCGGGGAGGAGCGTCACTCTGATGCACGAGTACTCCGTCGCCCAGGCGCTGATCGATCGCGCCGCCCACGAGGCGCGGGCGCGCGGGGCGCTCAGGGTCCTCGGGCTCACCGTCCAGGTGGGGCAGCTCTCCGGCGTGGAGCCGGACCTGCTCCTGTCGGCCTACGAGATCTGCCGGGTGGGAACCGTCTGTCAGGATGCGGCGCTCGCCGTGGGGCGGGTGGACGCCCAGTGGTCGTGTCCCCGCTGCGCGGCGACGATCGCTCCCGGAGACGTCCTCCGGTGCCCGCGCTGCGCGGCGCCGGCTTGCCTCGCCCGGGGGGGCGAGCTGCTCCTGGAGCGGATCGAGATCGAGGTGGCCGATGGATGACCCCGTCCCGACGTGAAGATCGCCGGGGTCGGCACGATCCTGAAGAGCTACCTCGTGGGGACCGGGCCCCTGAAGATCGGCGATCGGGTCACGGCCCGCTTCCGCACGGGCGGGGAGGCCACCCACACGTGCCTCGACCTGTACTGGGTCAAGAGCGCCGCCGGACCGGGGTGACGCCCCGGTCGCCCCTCCAAGCCTCAGGAGACGCGCGAAAAAACGCGCCGCCAGGCCCCGGAAGGCGCAAATCTTGCGCGGGGCTGGCTGCGAATCCCCTATAAGTAAGGTGGCGCAGGTCATGCAGCGTCCGCGGGTTGGAGGAGATCCATGACCACCCGACGGACCATCACCATCGACGGGAACGAGGCCGCGGCCTCGGTGGCGCACCGGCTGAGCGAGGTGATCGCCATCTACCCGATCACGCCCAGCTCCACGATGGGCGAGCTGGCCGACGAGTGGTCGGCCCACGGCCGGACCAACGTCTGGGGCACCGTGCCGAAGGTCGTCGAGATGCAGTCGGAGGGCGGCGCCGCCGGGGCCGTCCACGGGGCGGCCGGAGCCCTGGCGACCACCTTCACGGCGTCACAGGGCCTGCTCCTGATGATCCCCAACATGTACAAGATCGCCGGAGAGCTGACCCCCTTCTGCATGCACGTGGCCGCGCGGACCGTGGCCACCCACGCCCTCTCGATCTTCGGGGACCACTCCGACGTCATGGCCTGCCGGCCCATCGGCTTCGCGCTCCTGGCCTCGGGCTCCGTGCAGGAGGCCCACGACCTCGCCCTCGTCGCCCACGCGGCGACGCTGAAGTCGCGGATCCCCTTCCTCCACTTCTTCGACGGGTTCCGGACCTCCCACGAGGTCGCGCGGATCGAGGAGCTGACCGACGACGACCTCCGGCTGATGATCGACGAGGCGGCGCTCCGGGCGCACCGCGAGCGGGCGCTCACCCCCGACCGTCCGGTCGTCCGCGGGACGGCCCAGAACCCCGACACCTTCTTCCAGGCCCGCGAGGCGTCGAACGGCTACTACCAGCCCTGCCCGTCGGTCGTCCAGGAGACGATGGACCGCTTCGCGGAGCTGACCGGGCGCCCCTACCGCCTCTTCGACTACCACGGCCACCCGCGTGCCGAGCGGGTGATCGTCCTCATGGGCTCGGGGGCCGAGACGGTCCACGAGACGGTGGACTGGCTTCAGGCGCGGGGCGAGAAGGTCGGCGTCCTCAAGGTGCGCCTCTATCGCCCCTTCTCGGTCCCGGACTTCGCTGCGGCCCTTCCGTCGAGCGTCCGCGCCATCGCCGTCCTCGACCGGACCAAGGAGCCCGGCGCCATCGGGGACCCGCTGTACCTCGACGTGGTCGCCGCGCTGCGGGAGGCCCGCGAGCAGGGGCTCGCCCGGCTCGAGGCGAGCCCGGTGGTCGTGGGCGGGCGCTACGGCCTCTCGTCGAAGGAGTTCGACCCGGCGATGGTCAAGTCCGTCTTCGACGAGCTCGCGCAGGATCGACCGAAGAACCACTTCACCGTCGGCATCGTGGACGACGTCACGGGCACGTCGCTGCCATGGGACACGGAGCTGGACATCGAGCCGGACGACGTCGTGCGCGCGGTCTTCTTCGGCCTCGGGGCCGACGGCACCGTCGGCGCCAACAAGAACTCCATCAAGATCATCGGCGAGGAGACC
>JACQGI010000014.1 GCA_016199625.1 Acidobacteriota bacterium
CGGTCAGCTTCCAGAGCAGCCACGAGTCCACGGTGCCGAAGAGGACCTCGCCGGCGGCCGCGCGCTCGCGCGTCCCGGGGTAACGGTCGAGGATCCAGCGGATCTTCGTCCCGGAGAAGTACGCGTCGAGGACGAGGCCGGTACGCTCGCGGAACAGGGGCTCGTGCCCGTCCTTGCGAAGCTGCTCGCACAGCGGCGCCGTCTGCCGGCTCTGCCAGACGACCGCGGGATGCAGGGGGCTCCCGGTGCCCTTGTCCCAGACGACCGTCGTCTCGCGCTGGTTCGTGATCCCGATGGCCTTCAGCTCCCCGGGGCCGACCCGCGCCGCCACCAGGGCCTCGGCCATGACCCGCAGGCTGGTCCGCCAGATCTCCTCGGGGTCGTGCTCGACCCAGCCCGGCTCGGGGTAGTGCTGCGTGATCTCGGCGTAGGTGCGGCCGAGGATCGTGCCATCGGTCGAGAAGGCGATCGCCGTGCTCCCGGTGGTCCCCTGGTCGATGGCGAGGACGGCGTCGGGCATGGATCTTCCTCCTCTTCGCGGGACCGCTGGAGTTTACGGGAGGCGGGCTCCGGGGAGAAACGGGGCCACGGTATAGTGGCCCGTCATGCTCGTGCTGCGTGGACGGGTCGAGTCGTACTGGTCCGGTCCGGGCGGCGGGCGCGAGGTGCTCGCCCTCGCGTATCCCCTGATCCTGAGCCAGGTCTCTTTCACGGTCCAGACGTCCATCGACCGGATCTTCCTCACGTGGTACTCCGCGGAGGCGCTGGCCGGCGCCGTCACGGGGCTGTTCGCCACGTGGTCCCTCATCGCCCTCTTCCTCGGCACCGGCGAGTACCTGACGACCTTCGTCGCACAGTACTTCGGCGCCGGGCGTCACGAGCGGATCGGCCCGGCGGTGTGGCAGGGGATCTACTTCTCTCTCCTGGCCGGCCTCCTCACGGCGTCCCTCGCGCCCCTCGCCGGGCCTTTCTTCGCCCTGGCGGGCCACGACCCGACGGTGCGCGCTCACGAGACCGCCTACGCCGGGGTGCTGATGACGGGGGCGTTCCCCGTGGTTCTCATGGCGACGCTCTCGACCTTCTTCGCCGGGCGCGGGCAGACGCTCGTCGTGCTCCTCGTCAACCTCGGCGCGACGGTCGTCAACGTCGTCCTCGACTACTTCTGGATCTTCGGCCACGGCGGCTTTCCGCGCGCCGGCGTCACTGGGGCCGCGTGGGCCACGGTGGTCTCCCAGGGGCTCGGGGCTGCGGCCTTCTTCGCCCTCATGATCCGCCGCCGGTACCGTAGCGATTTCGCCACCCTCGCCGGGTGGCGCCCCGAGCCGCAGCTCCTCGGACGCCTCCTGCGCTTCGGGCTTCCGGCCGGCCTGCACTATTCGCTGGAGGTCCTGGCCTTCTCCCTCTTCATGCTCATCGTGGGCCGCGTCGGGACCGACGCGCTGGCGGCCAGCGGCATCGCCTTCACCCTGAACCTGATCGTCTTCATGCCGATGCTGGGCCTGGGCGTCGCGGTCTCCTCCCTCGTCGGCCGCTACCTGGGCGCGGACCGCCCCGACCTCGCCCGTCGCTCGACGTGGTCGGCGTTCTGGGCGAGCCTCGCCTACATGACCCTCTGCGGCCTGGTGTACGTTCTGGCGCCGCGGCTGCTGCTCGCTCCCTTCGCGGCCGGCGCCGACCCGGCGTCCTTTGGTGCCGTGGCGGACCTGACGGTAGTGCTCCTCCGGTTCGTGGCCGTCTACTCGATCTTCGACATGATGAACGTCGTGTTCGCCGCCGCCCTCAAGGGGGCGGGGGACACCGTCTATCCGCTCGTTGCCAGCGTCGTGCTCTCGTGGGTCACGATGCTCGGCCCGGCGTGGGTCGCCTGCGTCGTGCTGGGGCTTGGCATCTACGCCGCCTGGATCACGGCGAGCGCCTACGTCGTCGCGATCGGTCTCCTGCTCCTGCGGCGCTTCCGCGCGGGGAAGTGGACGTCGCTCCGCGTCATCGAGCCGCCCGCCGCGCCGGGGCTCGAAGCCGTCGCGGAGGCCTGAGGACCATGGACCTCGCCGCTCTGGGTGTGAAGTCGTTCCTGACGATGCTCGTCGTCATCGATCCCGTGGGCGTCGTGCCGGTCTTCGTCGGCCTCTCGGGCGGCCGAAGCCCGGAGGACTCGCGGCGCGTCGCCCGGCGGGCAGTCCTCGTCGCGGGGGGCGTCCTCGCCTCCTTCGCCGTAGGCGGGGCCTGGCTCCTGGCTCACCTGGGCATCAGCATGGACGCGTTCCGGATCGCCGGAGGCATCCTCCTCTTCCGCATCGCCGTCGGGATGGTCCTCGCACAGCGCGAGCGCGAGACCGAGGAGGAGGCGGCCGAGGCCCGGAACCGCGCCGACATCAGCGTCTTCCCCCTGGCCATCCCGCTGATCGCGGGGCCGGGTGCCCTGGCGAGCGTCATGATCCTGGCGGGGGAGTCGCGGCCGCACCGACTGGGCCTCGCCCTCGTCCTCGCGACCACCGCCGTCGTTCTCGGTCTGTGCTACGCGGCGCTCCGGCTCGCGGTTCCCCTCGGGCGCATCCTCGGTCAGACCGGCGTCAACGTCATCACCCGCGTCCTCGGCGTCCTGCTGGCGGCACTCGCGGTCCAGTACGTGGCCGACGGGGTGCGGGGGTTGCTGGCGGCGGGCTGAGGCCTCACGCCAGAGCGAGGGCCACCCGGAGCGCCTGGTCGAGGGCGCGAAGGCGCGCAGCGTCCAGGCTGCCGACGTAGTCGGTGAGAGCCCCCTCCTTACCTCCACGGCATGATCACGCAGATCCCTCACGTCCTCTACGTGGCGTCGCTCGCGGCCACCAAGAGAATCCAGACCCGCGTGGGGGAGTACTCGATTCACCGCCTGGCGCCATCGTTCTTCGGAGGCTTCCGGAGCGTCGGCTCCGGCGTGCGATTGGCGACCCCCGAGAAGGCGCTCCTCGACGTCCTGTACCTGACCCCCGCCCGGAGCCGTCTCTTCGCCTCCCTTCCGGAGGTGGGGATCCCGCCAGGCTTCGACAGGAAGGAAGCTCGGCGCTGGGTGGCCAGAATCGCGGCCGGGCCGCGGCGGCGCGCGGTCCAGCAGCGTCTCGAGAGGTTGTTGAGGTAGATCGACGGGGTTGGCGACCCTGGTGGGATTCGAACCCACGATCTTCACCTTGAAAGGGTGATGTGCTGGGCCTCTGCACCACAGGGTCGGGCGAGCCGCCGCGAAAATATAGCACGGTCGCGTCCGCTCTGCGGGGCGGGCGTCAGGCCGCCCGGTCCAGGTGCTCGTGGACTCGGGCGGAGGGCGCGACCGCCGGCTCCGGGGGCGCCTCGGCTCGATCGGCGCTCCAGACGGCCCCCAGGACCAGGGCACTTCCCAGGAGCAGGAGAACGGCGGCGACGATCTCGATCAGCGTCACGGGGAATCTCCTCCTGGGCGCAGGATAGCCCTCGGGCCCGCCGGAGGAGGTCCGGTCGATTCGCTTTATTTTCGCCTGGGGCCGCCGCCCCCCTGGCGGGGGCGGGCCTCGCTGACGACGATGGACCGGCCCCCGAGGCTGTGGCCGTTGAGCTGTTCGATGGCCTGGCGGGCGTCCTCGGCGCCGCCCATCTCGACGAACGCATAGCCCTTGGAGCGTCCCGTGTCGAGGTCGGTGATCACGCGGACCCCGGCGACGGAACCGCCGGGCCGGGAGAACAGATCGCGCAACTCCTGTTCGGTCGTGGAGTAGGGGATGTTCCCCACGAACAGCGTGGCGCTGGGCATAGACGACCAGGGAGCGTGTGGGACGAGGCTAGCGCCGCCCCCGGGCCGTGTCAACGGGAAAAAACGCGCGGAGACGCGCGCGGGGAACGGCGCGCCGGGGGAGCGCTCAGGTGGTGCGGTTGGGCGCCGTGAGCAGGGCCACGACCTCGCCGCAGTACAGGATGATCGAGACCGAGATCTCGAGCCAGAGGGCGAGGACGATCACGGCCTCGAGGGTCCCGTAGAGGCCCGCGTAGTGCGCCAGGTTCCGCACGTAGTAGGCGAAGCCCATCTTGGCCAGCTCCCAGAGGACCGTGGCGATGAGCGCCCCCGCGGCCGCCGCACCGGCGCCGACGAGGCGTCCCGGGACCAGGCGATACATCAGGTAGAAGAAGCTCGCCGTGATGAGCATGGGGAGGGCCTGCTTCAGGAAGAGCGCGCCGAGTCCGTGGAAGGTCTCGGCGCCCAGGGGCCCCACGTAGCGGAGCAGGAGGCCCTCGATGCCCGCCACGACGGTGGTGACCGCCAGGGTGGCGAGGAGGCCGGCGCCCGTGACCAGGACCATCGCCAGGGCCACGAGGTTTCCGCGGGCGAAGCCGCGAGAGGGGGCCTCGAACACCACCTCGAGAGCCGAGAGCAGCGAGGCGAAGATCCGCTTCGAGGTCCAGGCGAGGAGGAGGATGCCGGGCCACTGGAAGCGCGTCGCCCGCTCGACGAAGGCCCGCAGGGAGTCGAGGGAGCGGTCGTCGAGGTGCGTCACGATGCCCCTCAGGAGGAACAGCGTCCCCTGGTACGCCCGGTCGAAGGAGCCGAGGACCGCGACGCCCACCGAGATGAGGAAGATCAGCAGGGGGAGGAGCGACAGCAGCGTGTAGTACGCCACGGCCGCGGCACGGTCGGGGCCGCTATGGTCGAAGAAGCGCATCAGGGCCCGCCAGGCGAGGCCCAGGGCGGCGCGGATCACGCCCGCTTCGGCGGGCGCAGCGGGCGCATCTCGAGGCGGCTTCCGTGCGCCTCGTCGCGGATGCGCAGGAGGGAGAGCACGGCCTCGGCCACGTCCTCGGCCCGCAGCATCCAGGAGCCGTCGGCGCGCCGAGCGCCCGCCGCATCGCCGAAGCCGGTGTCCACCGAGCCGGGCGCCACCGTGGTCACCTTGACCCCCTGGTGCCGGACCTCGAGCATCAGGCACTGGGCGAAGTGGTCGAGGGCCGCCTTGCTGGCGCAGTAGGCGGCCATTCCGGCGATGGGGTTCTGCCCCGCCAGGGAGGAGATCATCACCACGTGGCCGCCGCCCTGGACGAGGTGCGGCAAGGCTGCCCGCGTCAAGCGGAAGACGGCGGTCAGGTTCGTGTCGAGGATGCGCGCCCAGTCCTCGTCGGTGGTCTCCGCCACCGAGGCGTGGCCGCCGACCCCCGCGTTGTGGACGAGGACCTGCAGCCGGCCGTGGGCCGCCACGGCGGCGCGCACCGCGGCATCGCACGTCGCTCCGTCGCGCAAGTCGCCGGGATGCGCGAGGGCTTGGCCGCCCGCGCCGCGGATCGCCTCCACGAGGGAGCGCAGGTCGGCCTCGGTGCGGGAGACGGCGGTCACGCGTGCCCCGGCCCGAGCGAGGGAGAGGGCGATGGCCCGGCCGATGCCGCGGCCCGCGCCCGTGACCAGAGCAGAAGCGCCCGCCAACTCCATTCGGGGGCGAGTATAGGCTTGAATCGGGGGCGCCCAAAACCTATATTCAGGAGGGGTGTTGCGGTGCGTCGTGTGGTGCTCTTCACCACGACGGTCGTGATGGGGTTCCTGCTCCTGACCGCTACGGCCCTGTCCTGACCCGCAGCGCGGAGCCGCCGCGCCGGCCGCCGCGACGGCCGAGGTCGGGTTCCCGGAGATGGAGTACAAGGACTACTACAAGATCCTCGGGGTGCCGAAGGGCGCCACCGACAAGGAGATCAAGGGCGCGTACCGGAGGCTCGCCCGCAAGTTCCACCCCGACATGAACCCGGGGGACAAGCAGGCCGAGGCGCGGTTCAAGGAGATCAACGAAGCGAACGAGGTGCTCTCGGATCCGGCGAAGCATCGCAGGTACGACCAGATGGGCGAGAACTGGTCGTACTTCCAGGACGCCGGGGCTGCCGGCGGCTGGCCCCGCGGATCACGGGTCCGCGTGGACGTCGGTGGCTTCGGCGGCGGCGGCGGCGTGTCGGACTTCTCCGACTTCTTCCGGACCTTCTTCGGCGGGGCGGGTGCAGGGGGGCCCTCCCTCGAGGACCTGTTCGGACACGGGCGCAGGCCGGTGGATGCGGAGGGGGCCGAGGTGGAGCACGACGTCGAGCTCTCCCTGGAGGAGGTCCTCCGCGGCGCCACGCGCACGCTGCGCGTGGCAGAGGCACGTTCCTCGCGGCGGGTCGAGGTCAAGATCCCTGCCGGCGTCCGCGACGGTTCGCGTGTGCGCGTGGCGGGCGAGGGCGGGCCGGGACCGCGCGGCGGACGCCGAGGAGACCTCTACCTGCGGGTGCGCGTGGCTCCCCACCCGGTGTTCGAGCGGCGCGGCGACGACCTGCACGCGTCCGTCACGGTGCCCCTCACGACGGCCGTGCTCGGTGGAGAGGCGCAGGTGCCCACCCTCGACGGCCCGGTGGGCATCCGGATTCCTGCCGGCACGCCCGTCGGGCGGACGTTCCGGCTGAAGGGCCACGGGCTCCCTCGCCTCGCTGGGGGCGGGGGCCGCGGGGACCTGATGACCACGCTGTCGGTCGCGCTGCCCGCCCGGCTCTCGCACCGCGAGAAGGAGCTGTTCGAGGAGCTGAAGCGCCTGGGGGTCTGAGAAGAACGCGTCCTTGACCCCCTCCGGCCCCTTCGATATAGTCCGTGGCTATCCAGGAGGAGAGAAGCCCATGAAAGGCAAGCTGTTCGCGAGCCTGGCGGCCGTCGTCGCGTGTCTGGGACTCGCCGCGGACGCGTCTGCGCAGGCGAAGAAGACGAAGATCAAGGTCGCCGTGATGGACTTCGAGTTCGGCACTCTCGACAACTGGTGGGGGCAATACGACATCGGGAAGGGCATGGCCGATCAGGTCGTCGACGAGCTGGTCAACGACGCGACGTTCCGGGTCATCGAGCGCAAGAGACTCGACACGGTCCTGGCCGAGCAGGACTTCTCGCGGAGCGATCGGGCCTCTCCGGACGCCGCGAAGCTCTCCAAGGTCGGGAAGGTGCTCGGGATCAAGTACATCATCACCGGCTCCATCACCAAGTTCTCGACCGAGGCTCGGGGCGGCGCGGTGCGGATCAAGGGCATCGGCCTCGGCGGCAAGAAGACCAAGAGCGAGGTGCACCTGACGGCTCGCATGGTGGACACGACGACCGCAGAGATCGTGGCTTCGGCCAAGGGCCAGGGCTCGTCCAGCAAGGGCGGCGGAGCGGACTTCTCGAAGGGCGGCTTCGGGGTCGGCACCGACTCGGACGAATGGCGAGCGAGCGGCCTGGGGGACGCCCAGGCTGCCGCGTGCGCCGCCCTGGTGAAGGCTCTCGTGGCCAAAGCCGACACGCTCGAGTAGCAGAGCGCCGCGGTCCAGGGAAGGGGTCGCCACGTCGCGGCGACCCCTTTTTTTGATCTCCGCATGTCCACGCCGATCCTCACCGTCGCGAACCAGCTCACCATCCTTCGGATGGCGCTGGCGCCCCTCCTGGTGGTCCTCGTGCTCTCACGGGAGTTCGTCTGGGCGCTGGTCGTGTTCGTGGTGGCCGGCATCACGGACCTCCTCGACGGCCTCATCGCGCGCCTCGGGCACCAGAAGACAACCCTCGGGGCGATGATGGACCCGGTGGCCGACAAGATCCTCCTGGCGTCGTCCTTCGTGGCCCTCACCTGGGGATCGGGGCTCGTCGCTCGCCTCCCCGCCTGGCTCACCGTGACGACGCTCTCCCGCGACGCGATCATCGTGGTGAGCGTGGCGGTCATCAACCTGACCCTGGGGCGGCGGGTGTTCTATCCTTCGATCCTCGGGAAGCTGTCCACGGCCGCGCAGATCCTGACCGTGGGGCTCGTTCTGCTCATGAACGCGCTGGGGGCCGAGTTCGGTTGGGCGGGGATCCTCTATGCGTCGACGCTCGCGCTCACGGTGGCGTCGGCCCTCCACTACGTCTACATGGCCTCGGCCAGCCGTCCCAGCTCGGACGTCGAATGAGGGAGGCGCTCCGGAGCTCGTGGCTGCGCCTCCTGGGCGTCGTCGCCGTCCTGGCCCTCGCGCTGTGGGGCGCTTTCGCCCTGCGCGGCGTCCTGACCCCGTTCGCCGTGGCGTTCGCCGTAGCCTACTTCCTGAACCCGGCCGTGAACGCCATGGAGCGCTTCTTCGCCAAGGACATCGCCCGCAGCCGGCTCGTCCGAGGCTGGCTCGATCCCCGCGCCGCCGCGGTGGGCGTGCTCGCGGTCCTGGTGATCCTGGCCCTCACCGTCGTGGTGCTGATCATCGTGCCGGCCGTCGCCGACCAGGTCACAGAGACGGTCAAGAAGCTGCCCGAGTACTTCCGCGTCCTGCGGGCCAAGGTCGAGCCGGCCTACCAGCGCCTCAACATGCGGTACCCGGAGCAGACCGATCAGATCCGCCACCAGATCGAGGAGGCGCTGCGGACGAACCTCCCGCAGCTCCTGAGGCCTGTGACCCGCGTCGTCGAGGCGGCGTTCTCGAGCCTCCTCGCCTTCGTCCTCACCGTGCTCAACCTCATGGTGATCCCGGTCTTCGTGGTGTACCTCCTGTACGACATGAACCACATCCAGGCCGGTGCGAAGGACCTCGTCCCGCACCGATTCCGCGAATACGTCTACTCGCGGGTCCAGGAGGTGGATCGGCTGCTCTCGGCCTTCGCCCGCGGGCAGGTGACGGTCTGCCTGATCCTGGGGGCCTTCTACTCGATCGGCCTGACGTCCTGCGGCGTCCCGATGGGGCTCCTCGTGGGCTTCGTCATCGGGTTCTTCAACATGATCCCCTTCATGTCCTACGTCCTCGGGCTCCCCATGGCGCTGCTGCTCTCCTGGCTCGACGACCAGAGCCTCGAGAAGCTCGTGGCGGTGGCGGTCATCTTCACGGTGGGGCAGTTCGTCGAGGGGAACTTCATCACGCCGCGGATCGTCGGCCAGAGCCTGGGCCTGCACTCGGTGGTCATCATGCTCGCCGTCCTCGTGGGCGGGACGCTCCTCGGCTTCATCGGCATGCTGGTGGCGGTTCCGGCCACCGCGGCGCTCTCCATCTTCTGGGCCGACCTGCGGGACGGCTACCTCCGGAGCGACTTCTACAGGGGGGGAGCACCGCCGGCCCCGCCCCCTCCGTCCCCGGCGTGACGGCGGCGCCGGGTCGGGCGCTCCCGTGATCGAGGACGTCATCGTCGACTGCCCGTCGTGCGGCGAGGCGATGGCCCTCTCCGTGGACACCACCGCGGGCGCCGAGCAGAGCTACGTGCAGGACTGTCCCGTCTGCTGCCGGCCGATGGAGGTCTACGTCCAGTGCCGGCCGGGGACGGTGCTCTCCGTCAGCGTCAGCGCCGAGTAGCGGCTCAGATTCCCAGCGTCTTCCTGAAGTAGGCCAGCGTCACGCTCAGGCCCTCGTCCAGGGGCACCTTGGGCTCCCAGCCGAGCAGCGTCCGGGCGCGGGTGATGTCGGGCTGTCGCACCTTGGGGTCGTCCACGGGGAGAGGCTTGTGGACGACGCGGCTCTTCGAGCCCGTGAGGGCGATGATCCGCTCGGCGAGCTCCTGGATGGTCATCTCGCGCGGGTTGCCGATGTTGACCGGGTCCCGCACGTCGGAGGTCAGCAGGCGGTAGATCCCCTCGACGAGGTCCGAGATGAAGCAGAGGCTGCGGGTCTGCGTGCCGTCGCCGAAGACGGTGACGTCCTCGCTGCGCAGGGCCTGGGACAGGAAGGCGGGGATCGCCCGGCCGTCCTCGACGCGCATCCGCGGCCCGTACGTATTGAAGATGCGGACGATGCGTGTCTCGACGCCGTGAACGCGGTGGTAGGCCATGGTCATGGCCTCGGCGAAACGCTTGGCCTCGTCGTAGACCCCGCGCGGGCCGACGGGGTTGACGTTGCCCCAGTAGTCCTCCCGCTGCGGATGCACGAGCGGGTCGCCGTAGACCTCGGAGGTCGAGGCGATGAGGAAGCGTGCCTTCTTGGCCTTGGCGAGTCCGAGGGAGTTGTGGGTCCCGAGGCTCCCGACCTTCAGCGTCTGGATGGGGACGCGCAGGTAGTCGATCGGCGATGCCGGGCTCGCGAAGTGGAGGAGGTAGTCGAGGGGCCCCTCGAGGTGGATGTAGTTCGTGACGTCGTGCTTGACGAAGACGAAATCCCGCCCGGCGAGATGCTCGATGTTGGAGACGTCGCCAGTGATGAGGTTGTCCATCCCCACGACGGAGACGCCCCGGCCGAGGAGGTACTCGCACAGATGCGACCCGATGAACCCCGCCGCGCCGGTCACGAGCGCTCTAGGCATGTCTCCTCGCTGAAACCACAGAGACACAGAGGCACAGAGAAGTGAGGGGGACGAAGAGTCTCGGCGTCGCTTCCATGCAACTTCTCTGTGTTTCCTCCGTGTCTCTGTGCCTCTGTGGTTGAGTCCGCGTCAGTAGGCGTGCTTCTGGCCGAAGCCGCGGAACAGGGTCATGATCAGGATCTTGACGTCCAGGAGCAGCGACCAGTTCTCGATGTAGTAGAGGTCGTACTCGATCCGCTTCTCGATGGACGTGTTGCCCCTCCATCCATTGACCTGCGCCCAGCCGGTGATCCCGCTCTTCACGCGGTGGCGAACCATGTACTGGGGGATCCGCTCCTTGAACTGGCGGACGAAGGGCGGGCGCTCGGGACGCGGGCCCACGAGGCTCATGTCCCCGAGGACGACGTTGATGAGCTGCGGGAACTCGTCCAGGTTGTACTTCCGCAGCCAGACGCCCACCGTCGTGCGGCGCGGGTCTTCGGCGCTCGCCCAGACGGGCCCGGTGTCCTTCTCGGCCTCGTCCTGCATCGAGCGGAACTTCCACATGAGGAACGGCTTGCCGTCCACGCTGATGCGCTCCTGGCGGTAGAAGACGGGGCCGGGGCCGCCCTTCAGCCTGATGAGGGCGGCGATGAAGGCGAAGAGGGGCGACAGCAGGACGAGCAGGGCCGTGCCCAGGACCATGTCCATGAGCCGCTTGACCATGCTGTTCCAGCCCCGGAGCGGGACCTCGTTCAGGCTGATGATCGGGATGCCGTCCAGGTCCTCGAGAGCGGCCTTGATGGTGGCGTACTGCACGAGGTCGGGTACTACCTTGATGTCGAGGCACTCGTTGCTGACGCTCTTGATGAGCTTCAGGAGCTTCGCGTGCTCCTCCAGGGGCAGCGCGATGTAGAGCTGGTCCACGTCGCGGGCGAGGGCCACCTCCATGACCTGGTCCAGGCTCCCGAGAACGGGCAACCCCTCGGCGTGGCCCCGTCCCGGCGTGTCGTCCACGAGGCCCACGACGTGGTAGCCCAGCTCGCGGTGGGCGACGAGGGTCTCCGCCACGGTCTGCCCCAGCTCGCCCGCGCCTGCCACGAGGACCCGCTTCACGTTGTAGCCTTGCGCCCACATGTGCTCGAGGTAGCGGCGCAACGCCCACCGGCCGGCGTTCAGGGCCAGGACGTCGAGGACGATGAAGAGACCGAAGACCGCCTGGCTGTACTCCCAACGCGGAGCGACCTCAGGCTGGTAGCGGTAGTAGACACGGACGTACAGGGTCGCCCCCAGGGTCACGGCCGAGGCGATGAGGACGCTGAAGAGGATGCCGAAGAACTCGTCGATGCGGCTCCGTCCGCGCTTGAGCTGGTACAGGCCGTGGAAGTACAGCACGACGGGCCAGAGCAAGGAGGTGAGGGGCAGGAGGAGGAGGTAGCGGTCGAAGTCCGGGACCCCCTTCGTGACCGGCACGACGCTCGCGACGAGGTCCGACTGGAAGCGGAGCCAGTAGGCGAGGAGCCAGGCCAGGTCCGTGGACACGACGTCCACGAGCACGAAGACGGCCGTCATCACACGGGCCTGGAACTTCACCATTGAGCTGTTTCCCTGGAGCGTTGGGTCAGGGCTCTGTCCACGAAGCCCCGGAAGCGCGTTTCGAAGGCCTCGCGGCTGCAGGTCATCGCCCGGGCTCGAAGCGTCGCGGTATTAAAGCGCACGCCTTCCAGCGAGTCAATGGCGGCGCGGAGGGCCACGGGCGTCGGCTCCCGGAAGACGAGGCCCGTTTCGCCCGGAAGGACGGACTCGGGTCCTCCCCCTTCCCCGAAGACCACGGCGGGTCGGCCGCAGGCCATCGCCTCGAGCGGGACGATCCCGAAGTCCTCGACGCCCGGCATGATCACCGCCCGGCAGCGCCGGTACAGGTCGCGCAGCGCGTCGTCGTCCGCCCGGCCCAGGAACGTCACTTCGGCAGGGGCCTGCGCCCTGAGGCGTCGCTCTTCGGGGCCCGAGCCCACGATCCGCAGCGGACGACCGGTCCCCCGGTAGGCCTCGAGGACCAGATCGATGCGCTTGTAGGGCGCGAGCGCCGAGACCACGAGGTCGTACCCGCCCGGCTCGTCGGCGCCCGGCGTGAAGAAATCGGTGTCCACGGGTGGCGCGATGACCTCGGCGGGCCGGCCATAGTAACGACGGATGCGCGCCGCGACGTAGGCGCTGTTCGCGGCGAAGGCGTGGACGCCGCCCGAAGTGACCACGTCCCACGCACGCAGCCCGTCGGCGATCGCCGCGATGAACCATCCCGTTGCGCGCGAGACGCGCCCGGGACCGAAGTAGTCGTCGTAGCGGTCCCACACGTAGCGCATGGGCGTGTGGCAGTAGCAGGCGTGGACCGCTCCGGACGGGACGCGCACGCCCTTGGCGACGCAGTGGGAGCTGGAGACGACGAGGTCGAAGCCCGAGAAGTCCATGGAGGCCGCGGCGGCGGGGAACAGGGGGAGGTAGTACCGGTAGCGGGCCTCCACGGCCGGGAGGCTCTGGACGAAGGTGGTCCGGATCTCACGCGCCTCGATCTCCGGCGCCACCGAGCCCGGGAAGTGGAGCAGCGTGAAGACCGGCGCCCCGGGGAAGAGCCGGCAGAGCGAGAGGAGGACCTTCTCGCCGCCGCGCATCCCCGTCAGCCAGTCATGGACGATCGCAACGCGCAGAGGTCACCAAGGAATGGAGCCACAGAGCCCACAGAGAACACAGAGATGATAGGGGAGGTCCTTCGAGGGCGTGAAATCCGGAGGGAGCGGTTCGTCCGCGGTCTCCGTGCGCTCTGTGCTCTCTGTGGCTCTGTTCGCCGTTCGGTCCGTTGCGGTCGCGCCGTAGCGGCCCTACCGCGTCGTCTCGGGGGCGGGGACGGCGGGGACCGGGACGCCGAGGGCTTTCATGTACCCGGTGTGGATGGCCTTGACGGAGCGCTCCCAACTGAAGCTCCGCACCCGCGCGTGGCCGAGGGCGACGAGCTCCGCCCGGAGCGCCGGGTCGCCGAGGACGCGCTCGACGCCACCCGCGATGTCCTCGACGCTGTACGGGTCCACGAGGAGGGCCGCGTCGCCCACGACCTCGGGGAGCGACGAGATGCGCGACGTGACGACAGGCGTGCCGCAGGCCATGGCCTCGAGGGGCGGCAGGCCGAACCCCTCGTACAGGGAGGGGAAGGCGAAGGCGGCGGCCAGGCGATAGAGCGCGGCGAGGGTGCGGTCGGGGACGAAGCCGAAGAAGCGCACGTCCTGCCGCACGCCGGCGGCCTCCACGGCGCGGCGGAGCGAGCCGTAGCGGTTGACCTCGTCGCCGATGATGAAGAGCTTCAGGTCCTCGTGGCCGGCGCGCTGCTTGAGGAGGCCGAAGGCGGCGACCAGGCGCTCGAGGTTCTTGTGCGGCTTGATGTTCCCCGCGTAGAGGACGAAGCGGCCCCGGATCTGGTAGCGCTCCCGGACCCGCTCCATCTCCTCCTCGCCGGGATCCACGAGGAGCGCGTCGTCGATGGCGTTGGGAACCACC
The DNA here is from genome assembly GCA_016199625.1 of Acidobacteriota bacterium. GTDB lineage: Bacteria > Acidobacteriota > Vicinamibacteria > Fen-336 > Fen-336 > JACQGI01. The sequence goes on from JACQGI010000014.1 coordinate 13,739, forward strand.
AGGACCCTCTCGGGGTCCGCCTCGGGGTAGAAGCGCAGGATGTCTCGCTTCGACGCCTCGGAGACGGTGAAGACGAGCGCGCTGCGGCGGACGGCCCGGCCCATCATGGACCGGGCGTAGTGGAGGGCCATGCGATTGGGCAGGTACTGCGGGAACAGCAGGTGGATGCAGTCGTGGACGGTCACCACCGAGGGGATCGGGCACAGCCATGGGAGCACGTAGTGGGGAGAGTGGAGGAGGTCGGCCTTCAGGCGGCGGAGCTGGTGGGGGATCGACCAATGCTCCTTGATCCCGTAGCCGGCCGAGTCCTCGACGACGGGGACGAAGTTCTCGGCGAGATCGCGGAGGGTCGCCTCATCCGCGCGGTCGCACAGGAGGAAGTACGTGGTCTCCCGATCGAGGCGCGCGAGGTGACGCACCAGGTTCCGCACGTAGGTGCCGATGCCGTAGTCCCGCCATTTGCGGGCGTCGATGGCGATCTTCATGGTTCCCGCGCGTCCCGGCGACCGGAGGCTGCCTCACAGACGTTCTTGTTCGACCCTGTTGGCGCGTGCCCAGTATCCCCTCGTGACCCTAGCACGAGCCGGAGAGGAAAGGCAATGAAATCCGTGGCCTACGTGGGCTACCGGCCGAGAAGGCCGAGGCGGAGGACTGCGCCGGCCTCCCGCCGGCGGTCCCCGGCATCGGCCCCGCTCGTGGTCTTCAGCCAGCCGACGACGCCCAGGAGCGTGAGGTGGCCGCGCAAGAGGACGGCCCCGAGGGGGCCGTTGTGTTTCCGGTAGTACCGGAGGTGGCTCCGGTGGTACTCGAGCCGGGCCCGGGACGGGGAGGTCTCCATGCTTCGCCCGAGGTGGTGGACGACTTCCGCAGCCGGCTCGTAGGCGACCCGCCAGCCGGCCCCACGCACGCGAACGCAGAGGTCCACGTCCTCCTCGTACAGGAAGTACCCCTCGTCGAACCCCCCGACGGCCTCGAGGGCCCCCCGGCGGGCCAGGAAGCACGAGCCGGAGACCCAGTCGGGATCGCACGGGCGGCGGCTCCGCTCCTCGGCCGCCCGCCGCGCCCAGACCGCGCCAGCGCGGAGGCCCCGGACCAGCCGCCGCTGCCGCCACTCCGAGAGCGGCGTCAGGGCCGGGCCGAACGACACCTGCGGGCCGCCGTCGGAGCCTACCGTCCGGGGGCCTACGATCCCGACGTCGGGGCGACGGTCGAGGGCGGCCACCAGCGTCTCGACGGCCCCCGGCCGGACCTCGGCGTCGCTGTTCAGCACGAGGCAGTGGGGCGCCCGTGTCTCGCGCAAGCCGAGGTTGTTGGCGCGGGAGAACCCGAGGTTCTCGGCGCTCGCGATCACCCGCACGTGGGGGAACTGCGCGAGGACGGCCTCGACAGAGCCGTCCGCGCTGGCGTTGTCGACGACGACGGCCTCGAGGGGCAGCGTGATCCGGCGGAGCGACGCGAGACAGCGGAGCAGGTCCTCTCGGGTGTTGTAGGAGACGACGACGGCCGCCACCTGCGCCACGCTCACGCCCCCCTTGCCGCGTCCTCGAAGGCGGCGCGCGTCCGGGCCGCGGCGTCGCCCCAGGAGTGGCGGGCGGCGAGGGCCTCGCCGCGAGCGACGAGGTCGGCCCGCAGGGCCGGGTCGGCCAGGACGCGGTCCACGGCCGCCGCAATGCCCGTGACGTCTCGCGGATCCACGAGCAGCGCGGCCGAGCCGAAGACCTCCGACAGCGACGGCCGATCGGCGGCGATCACCGGGACGCCGCGGGCCATGGCCTCGAGGGCCGGCAGGCCGAAGCCCTCGTATTCCGACAGGAAGACGGCCACGTCGGCGGCGGCGTACCGGTCGGCGAGGGCCGCTTCGGACACGAAGCCCGACAGCCGCACGTGTCCCTCGAGGTCCAGCGCTCGTCGTCGCGCCAGGAGGTCGAGCCTCGGGTGCGTGCGGTTCTCCCCGACGACGTCGAGGATCAGGTCCGGGTGCCGGCGGACGAGCCGCGCGGTCGCCTGCAGCAGCTCGGGGAGCCGGCGCCGGTTGAGGATCGCGCCGACGGTGACGACGAAAGGCCGGCTCGCGACGTGCAGGCGCTCCCGGGCGTCGCGCCTCGTGGGCGGCGGCGACAGGTCGTCGTCGGCGCCCAGGGGCACGTGGACCACGCGACCGGCGGCCTCGGGATGGCGGGCCAGGATCTCTCGCCTCGTGAACTCGGAGCAGGCGAGGACGCGGCGCGAGGCGCGGATGCTCGTACCGACGAGCCACCGGCGGCGGAGGGCCTCCAGCAACCCGAAGTCCTCGGGGTACGAGACGAAGGACAGGTCGTGGACGGCGGTGACCCGAGGCACGTCGAGGGTGAGGGGGCAGGAGTAGGCCGGCGAGAAGAAGACGTCGGGAGCGTCGGCGCGTGCCGCGGCCGGCAGGCGGCGCTCCTGCCAGACGAGGCCGCGCGCGGGCCGGTCGCCCAGGGATCTCGTGACGAGGCGCGGAAGGTCGAGGACGGGATCGGCCGGCGCCGGGCCGTTGAAATAGGCGATGAACCGGTCGTCGGTCGTCCGGGTCCAGACGCGCAGCAGGTTACGGAGGTAGCGTCCGGTGCCCGTGGGGCGGCCCTGGAGCTCCCGGGCGTCGATGCCGACGGTCAGCAACGCGGGACGGTCACCGTTCGAGGACCCTGTGGTAGAACTCCAGCGTCCGGGCGGCGGCCGCGTCCCAGTCGAAGGCCTGGCTGCGCGCGAGGCCCCGGCGGCGCTGCTCGTCGGCCAGGCGGCGGTCGTCCAGGATACGCTCGATTCCGTCGGCGATCGACCGCGTGTTCAGGGGGTCCACGAGCGTCGCGGCCCCTCCCGCCACCTCCTCGAGAGCCGATCCCCGCGAGCACACCACGGGCAGGCCGGCTGCCATGGCCTCCGCCACTGGAAGCCCGAAGCCCTCCTCGAGGGAGGGCAGGACGAGGGCCACGGATGCCGCCATCAGCGCGCGGATCTCGCGGGTCTCGAGGTACCCGGTCGCGTGGATCCGTGGCGCGGCGATCGCGCCCCCCGACGCCCAGTGCGACCCGGGACCGACGAGCACCAGCGGCGGCAGGGTCCGTCCACGCCGGGCCAGCCCCATGTACGCCATGGCCAGGTTCACGAGGTTCTTGCGCTTCTCCTCGCTTCCGACGTAGAGGAGCGCCCCCTTCGGCAGGCGCCGGCGGGCGAGGACCGAGTCCACTTCCTCGGGAGCGAGGGGCTCCCGGTAGGTCGGGTCCACACCGTTCGGGATCACGGCGATCTTCTCCGGTGGCACGTCCAGCAGGATCCGGGCCTCGGAAGCCGTGAACTCCGACACGCAGATGACGCCGTCGGCGCGCCGGACGTGCTCGCGGACCAGGGGCACGTAGTCGCGGCGGATCTCGGCCTCGGTCATGTCCGGGTGCTTCAGGAAGAAGAGGTCGTGGATCGTGACCACGTGTTTCGCCTTCTTCCCCGGGACGATCAGCGGATGGGGCGAGTGGACGAGGTCGAGAGGCGCGCCCGCGAAGCGATCGAGGGCCGGGAAGCCCATGCGGTTCCACGTGTAGTTGAGCAGCCGCACGGGGATCCGGCGGTCCACCAGGGTCACGTTGCCGGGCCAGTCGCGGCGCGGGTAGCGGTCCTTGAGGGAGGCCGAGAAGAAGTAGAAGCGGTCCTGAGCGGCGAGTCCGGGAAGGCGCTGGGCCAGAGCGAGGACGTACGAGCCGACCCCCGTGGGCTTGGAGAGCGAGGGTCTCAAGTCGAGCCCGAAGTTCATGGGTCGCCAGATGATAGCAGGCATTCGGGCCGCGCGCCCGACGCGGCTTTGTGCTACAGTCACCGGTCGCCTCGCCGGAGGGTGGGGTTGCAAGCGGAGGGGAAGCCTTGAAGATCGGCGTCGTGGGGACCGGCTACGTCGGCCTCGTCGTGGGGGCCTGCCTGGCCGAGACGGGCAACGCGGTCGTCTGCGTGGACAAGGACGCCCGGAAGGTGGACGCCCTCCGTCGCGGCGAGATCCCCATCTACGAGCCGGGCCTGTCCGAGATGATCCCCCGCAACGTGGCCGAGGAGCGGCTGAGCTTCACCACCGATCTCCAGGGCGCCGTGAGGGCCAGCGAGATCCTGTTCGTCGCCGTGGGGACGCCGCAGGACGAGGACGGCTCCGCCGACATGACCCACGTGCTGGCCGTCGCCGAGGGGATCGCGCGGGCGATGAACGGCTGGAAGATCGTCGTGACCAAGTCCACGGTCCCCGTGGGGACCGCCGCCCGTGTCCGGGAGGTGATCGCCGGCCTCACGACGCATCCCTTCGCCGTGGTGTCCAACCCCGAGTTCCTGAAGGAGGGCGCCGCTGTCGACGACTTCCTGAAGCCCGACCGCGTGGTCATCGGCACCGACGACCCGAAGGTCGAGGCGGTGATGCGGGAGCTCTACGAGCCCTTCGTGCGGACCGGGCACCCCATCCTCGTGATGGACCACGCGTCGGCGGAGCTCTCCAAGTACGCCGCCAACGCCATGCTCGCCACCCGAATCTCCTTCATGAACGAGATCGCGAACCTCTGCGACAAGGTGGGGGCCGACGTGAGGAACGTGCGCCTCGGGATCGGCACCGACTCCCGCATCGGCGCCTCCTTCCTGTTCCCCGGCGTCGGCTATGGCGGCTCGTGTTTCCCGAAGGACGTCAAGGCCCTGCGGCGCATCGGCGAGGACGCCGGCTGCGGGCTGCGGGTGGTCGAAGCCGTGGACGAGACCAACCAGGCCCAGAAGTCCGTCCTGGTCCCCAGGGTGGAGAAGCACCTGGGAGGCCTCGGGGGGAAGGTCATCGCGCTCTGGGGCCTGGCCTTCAAGCCGCGGACCGACGACATGCGCGAGGCTCCGGCCCTCGCGATCGTCGATGCGCTGCTCGCGAAGGGAGCGAAGGTCAGGGCCTACGACCCCAAGGCCATGGGCGTCGCGCGGGAGGTCCTCGGCGACAGGGTCACGCTCTGCACCCGCAGCTACGACGCTCTCGAGGGGGCCGATGCCCTCGTCCTCGTCACCGAATGGAACGAGTTCCGCGAGCCGGACTTCGAGCGGATGAAGTCGTTGATGCGTCGTCCTGCGGTGTTCGACGGGCGGAACGTCTACAACCCCCAGCACATGCGCGAGCTGGGCTTCCACTACGAGGGGATCGGCCGGCGGTGAAGGTCCTCGTGACCGGCGGGGCGGGCTACATCGGCAGCCACGCCGTCCGCGAGCTCCAGGCCGCCGGTCACGGCGTCACGGTCCTCGACGATCTCTCGAAGGGGTTTCGCGCCGCCGTTCCGTCCGACGTCCCGCTCGTGGCCGGGGACCTCGCCGACCCGGGGGCGCTCGACCGTGCCCTCGAAGGCGCCGACGCCGTGATGCACTTCGCCGGCCTGCTGAGCGTCGCCGAATCGGTCTCCCAGCCCACCACCTACTACCGCACCAACGTGGCAAAGGGGCTCGCGCTCCTCGAGGCCATGATCGCCCGGGGCGTGCGGCGGATGATCTTCAGCTCCACGTGCGCGAGCTACGGGATGCCCGTGCGGGTGCCCATGGACGAGGCGCATCCCCAGGACCCCATCAACCCCTACGGCGCCAGCAAGCGGGCGTACGAGCGGCTGCTCCTGGACCACGCGCGTGCGGGCCTCGTTCAGGCGGTGGCCCTCCGATACTTCAACGCGGCGGGCTGCCATCCCGACGGCAGCCTGGGCGAGGACCACCGGCCCGAAGAGCACCTGATCCCCCTGGCCATCGACGCGGCGCTGGGCCGCCGGCCGGGCCTCACGATCCACGGCGACGACTACGACACGGCCGACGGAACGTGCATCCGGGACTACATCCACGTCCAGGACCTCGCGAAGGCCCACGTCCTGGCCCTCGGGGCCCTCGACCACGGCGAGCCGTTCCGGGCCTTCAACCTGGGCAGCGAGCACGGCCACTCGGTCCGCGAGGTGGTCCTGTCCGTCGAGCGCGTGAGCGGCCGCGCGGTCCCCGCGACCGTGGGACCACGACGGCCCGGGGATCCGCCACGCCTCGTGGCGTCGGCCGTCCGGGCGCGGGAGGCCCTGGGCTTCCGTCCGGCATTCACCGAGCTGGACGGCATCGTCGAGACCGCGCTGCGCTGGCGCCGCGACCATCCGGAAGGCTACGGCTCCCGCGGATGAGCCACAGCGGCCGACGGACCCCGCTCGAGAATCCCCTGCTGACCGTCGTGATGCCCGTCTACAACGAGAAGGGCACGGTCGCCGAGATCGTCGACCGGGTCCTCGCCGTCCCCATCCGCAAGGAGCTCGTCGCCGTGGACGACGCGTCCACCGACGGCACGACGGAGATCCTGCAGGCGATGGCGCGCGATCGGGGGTTCCGGCTGCTGCGGCAGGAACGCAACCGGGGAAAGGGGGCGGCCGTCCGGCGCGGGATCGGCGAGGCTGCGGGCGACGTCGTCGTCGTCCAGGACGCGGACCTCGAGTACAGCCCGGAGGAGTACCCCGAGCTGCTCGACCTGATCGTCGAGGGAAAGGCCGACGCGGTCTACGGCAGCCGCTTCATCGGCCGGCACCGCTGCTTCCTCTTCACGCACTACCTCGCCAACCTCTTCCTGAACCTCGTCACCAACGTGCTCTACAACACCACGATGACGGACATGGAGACGTGCTTCAAGGCGGTGCGCGCCGACGTCCTCAAGTCCCTGAACCTCAGGAGCAACCGCTTCGGCATCGAGCCCGAGATCACCGCGAAGCTCTTCAAGCGCGGCGCCCGGGTGTACGAGGTGCCCATCACCTACGATGGCCGTGACTACTCCGAGGGCAAGAAGATCACCTGGAGGGACGGGATTCCGGCCCTCTGGACCCTGATCAAGTACCGCTTCGTCGACTGATCCCGTCACCGCCGACCCGTCGGAGGGCGTTCCCGCGGAGGATCGCTTCCCCGGCACGATCACCGCTGAACAATAAATGCCTCTGAATGATGGGTTTAGGATGTAGTGATTGTGGCGACGGCCGGTTTCCCTTATACTTGGCGGTCCCCCTGGGACGCCCTAACCCGCGTCCCTACAAGGAGATCACGCCCATCGCACTCCCCGCGACGCCACCCGTGACGCACCTCCCGCAACCGTCGCGCCCAACGCGTCGCGCGCCGGGGTGGGTTCGGCGGATCTCCGCGCTGTGGTCGGGGACACGGGAGGACGCGAGCCGGTTCCGCAGGCTGTTCTCGTACACGCGCCCTTACCGCGGCCGGCTCCTCGTGTCGTGGTTCGCGACCGCTGGCTACGCGGCCGCGGGGGCGTTGCTCGCTTACATGGTCAAGCCGATCTTCGACGACGTCCTGATCCGATCGGTGAACGTCGGTCGGGTCGCGGCGGTGATCGTGCTGCTCTACGTCGGCAAGGGAGCGTGCTCCTACCTCTCGACGACGCTCGTCGCCTCCGCGGGGCAGCGAGCCGTCACGGACCTCCGCAACGCGCTCTACGAGCACGTCCTCAACCAGTCCTTCACCTTCCTCACGCGCCAGAGCACGGGCTCCCTGATGAGCCACATCACGACCGACGTCGAGAAGATCCAGAGCGCCGTCTCGGAGATGGCCGGCGACCTGCTGAAGGAAGGGCTCACCGTCCTGGGCCTCCTCGCGGTGCTCTTCTGGCACGACTGGCGCCTCGCCGTGATGTCCCTCGCATTCATGCCCCTCGCGTTCTACCCGCTCGTCTACTGGGGCCGTCACGTCCGTGCCTCGAGCGAGACGTCCCTCCGGCGCTGGCGCGACATCACCGAGATCCTCCAGGAGACCATCTCGGGCTTCCGCATCGTCAAGGCCTTCGGGATGGAGGGCTTCGAGATCGCGCGGTTCCAGCGCGCCGCGGCGCGGCTCTTCCACGTGAACATGAAGATCACCCGCGACTCCGCAAAGCTGCCGCCGCTCATGGAGGGCGTTGGGGGCCTGGCTCTGATCGGGGCCCTCGTCTACGGGAGCCACGCCATCGCCTCGGGCCGGATGACGACCGGCGCCTTCACCTCGTTCCTCGCCGCCCTCTTCGCCATGTACACGCCCGTGAAGCGGCTGTCTCGCGTGAACGCGACGGTGCAGGGCGCCCTCGCCGCCGGCTCGCGGATCTTCGAGGTCCTGGACACGCACCAGGAGGTTCGCGAGGCGCCGGGCGCCGTGGCGCTCCCCAGGATGCAGCGCGAGGTCGAGTACCGGGACGTGGGCTTCCGCTACGCCGACGGCGACGGGGCGGTCCTCCGGCGCATCGGCCTCAGGGCCCGGGCGGGCGAGCTCGTGGCCATCGTCGGGACGAGCGGCGCGGGGAAGACGACACTCGTCAACCTGCTGCCGCGGTTCTACGACGTCAGCGAGGGAGCCATCACCATCGACGGCACCGACGTCCGCAGCGTGACCCTGAAGAGCCTTCGGGACCAGATCGGCCTCGTCACCCAGGAGACCGTCCTCTTCAACGACACCGTCCGCGCCAACATCGCTTACGGCCTGCAGGGCGTGGACGAAGCGCGGATCGAATCGGCGGCGCGGGCGGCCTTCGCCCACGACTTCATCCTCGACCTCCCGCGGCGCTACGACACCGTGATCGGCGAGCGGGGGAGCCGGCTGTCGGGCGGCCAGCGCCAGCGCATCGCCATCGCCCGGGCGATCCTCAAGGACCCGCCGATCCTGATCCTCGACGAGGCGACGTCGGCTCTCGACGCGGAGTCCGAGCGGCTCGTGCAGCAGGCACTGGCCAACCTCATGAAGGGGCGCACGACCCTCGTCATCGCCCACCGCCTCGCGACGGTCCGGAACGCCGGCCGGATCATCGTCCTCGAGGGGGGCGAGGTGAGGGAGGTCGGCTCCCACGACGAGCTGCTCCGGAAGGGCGGCCTCTACGGCCGGCTCCACGAGCTGCAGTTCGCCACGGAGGACCCCGCGGTATGAGCGGGGATCGCCCGGAGTGATCCGCTCGATGACCGGCTACGGGTTCGCCTCGGCGGAAAGCGAAGCCCTCCGGGCCGCGGTCCAGGTCCGCAGCCTCAATCACCGGTTCCTGGACCTGACGGTGCACCTCTCCCGCAGCCTCACGGCCCTCGAGAAGGACGTGAAGGCCCTCGTGGAGGCCCGCCTCAGCCGCGGACGCGTCGAAGTCTCGGTTCACGCGGTCTTCCGCGACCCCGAGGCCGAGGTGGTCGTGGCCTCGCGTCCCCTGGTCGCGGGGCTGGTGCGGGCCCTCGTGGAGATCAAAGGGGCTCACGGACTCGCGGGCGAGGTCACGGTCTCCGACGTCGCGCGCTTTCCGGGAGCTCTGGAGGTGATCGAGGGCGGCCTCGACGAGGATCGCCGCCGTCGGGTCCTCGCGCTCGTGGAGCAGGCCCTCGAGGGCCTGGAGGCCATGCGGCACGCCGAGGGGGGGCACCTCGGCGCGGATCTGCTGCGCGCACTGGCGGCCATCGAGGCCTCCGCCGCCCGGATCGAGACCCTTCTCGAGCAGAGCAAGGCCGAGCGACGCCAGGCCCTGGTGGAGAAGGCCCGGGGACTGTGCGCGGAGCTGGGGCTCGAGGAGCAACGCCTGTACGGCGAGGTCGCGCGCCTCGTGGACAAGCAGGACGTGAGCGAGGAGGTCCAGCGGCTCCGCAGCCACGTGGCCCTCGCCCGCGGCATGGTCGGGGCCGACGGCGGGCCCTGTGGCAAGCGGCTGGACTTCCTGGCCCAGGAGCTCATGCGCGAGGCGAACACCATCGGCAGCAAGGCGGCCTCCGCGCCGGTCGTGCACGAGGTCGTGGGGCTCAAGAGCGAGATCGAGAAGCTGCGCGAGCAGGTGCAGAATGTCGAGTAGCGCCGCGCCGAGCGTGATCGTGGTCTCGGCCCCCTCGGGGGCGGGCAAGTCCACGGTCCTGAAGCGGGTGCTCCGGGAGATCCCGCGGATCCGCTTCTCGGTGTCCCACACGACGCGGCCGCCGCGACCCGGCGAGACCGAGGGGGTCGAGTATCATTTCGTGAGCCACGAGGCCTTCCGCCGCATGATCGACCAGGGGCGGTTTCTCGAGTGGGCGGACGTCCACGGCCAGCGCTACGGGACCTCCCTGGACGAGTACGAGCGGGCGCGGAGCGAGGGCGTGGACCTGCTCCTGGATCTGGACGTGCAGGGGGCGGCGCAGGTGCGCGTGAAGGTCGCCGACGCCGTCACGGTCTTCATCCTCCCGCCGTCGTACGAGGCCCTCGAGAGGCGCCTGCGGGGGCGCGGGCAGGACGACGAGGCGACGATCCGCCGGAGGCTCGAAGGGGCCTACGAGGAGATGACCCTCTACCGCGAATACGACTATGCGGTCGTGAACGACGACCTCGACGCGTGCGTGACGTGCGTCGAGGCGGTCATCCGGGCGGCCCGGTGCCGCACGAGCCGCGCCGAACCGGACGCCCAGGCCATACTGCGGACTTTTCCGTCGAGCAAGGAGAGATGAGTCGATGACGCGCCTGATCCTTCCCAAGGACGTGGACAGCAAGTTCCGCTTCATCACGGTGGCGGCCCAGCGGGCGAAGCAGCTCCAGAACGGAGCGAAGCCCCGCGTGGAGGCTCGGAGCTCGAAGCCCACCCGCATCGCCATGCACGAGGTCCTCGACGGGTCGGTCTCCTGGGAGATGAAGGCCGACGCGGCGCTGGCCGCGGAGCTGCAGGGAGTCTAGGCCCGGCACGTTCCCGCCGGGGTGGGAGGAGCCGCGTGGCGACCGTGGTCCTGGGCGTGACGGGGTGCATCGGGGTCTACAAGGCCTGCGAGGTGCTCCGGGAGCTGCAGAGGCACGGCGTCGACGTGCGCGTCGTCATGACCGAGCACGCGATGCGCTTCGTCTCGGTCCTGACCTTCGAGGCTCTCTCCCACCACCCCGTGTTCGTCGACCAGTTCGCCCTCGGGGGCGAGAGCGACATCCAGCACGTGAGCCTCGCCGACGAGGCCGACCTGCTCCTCGTGGCCCCGGCCACGGCCAACATCCTGGGGAAGTTCGCCCACGGGATCGCCGACGACGCGCTCTCGACGCTGTTCACGGCCACGACGACTCCGGTGGTCGTGGCCCCCGCCATGAACGTCAACATGTTCCGCCACCCGGCCGTCGTCGCGAACGTGGAGACGCTCCGGGCCCGGGGCGTGCGGTTCGTGGAGCCCGGCACGGGGTACCTGGCGTGCGGCTGGCTCGGGCAGGGCCGGCTCGCGGAGGTGGGCGACATCGTCGCGGCGGCCCTGGCCGCCCTCGCGCGCCGGCGGGATCTGCAGGGAGACACGGTGCTGGTCACAGCGGGGCCCACGGTCGAGGACATCGACCCGGTGCGATTCGTCTCCAACCGCTCGTCGGGACGGATGGGCTACCGCCTGGCCGAGGCCGCTCGGGACCGCGGAGCGCGCGTCGTCCTGGTCTCGGGCCCTGCGACGGTGCCGGAGCCTTCGGGCGTCGAGACCATCCGCGTGCGGTCGGCGCAGGAGATGGCCGATGCGGTCGCCGCGCGGGTCCCCGAAGCGACGATCGTGGCCATGGCGGCGGCGGTCTCGGACTACCGTCCCGGGACGGTGGCCCCGCGGAAGATCAAGAAGTCGGAGGGGGGTCTCACCCTCGAGCTGGTCCGGACGCCCGACATCCTGCGCTCGCTCGGGGCGGCGAAGGGGGGCCGTTTCCTCGTGGGGTTCGCGGCCGAGACCGACGACGTCCGGGGCAACGCCCGCAAGAAGCTCGCCGAGAAAGGCCTCGACCTGATCGTCGCCAACGACGTGAGCCGGGACGGATCCGGCTTCGCCGCCGAGACCAACGCTGCGACGCTTCTCGACGCCGCCGGCGGCGAGGTGGAGGTGCCGCGGACGAGCAAGCGCGAGCTGGCCGAGCGGATCTGGGACCGCGTGGCCGAGCTTCGGGGGCGGAGCCCAGGCGGGACGCAGCCACGAAGCCACGAAGGCACGGAGGCGGCAGAGTGAGCGACCGCGACGCGGTCCTCGCGGACCTGCGCGAGCGGGCGCGGTACTTCGCCTCGCTGACGACCCTCGGCGTGTCCGCGGAGGCTCTTCGAGTGCCGCCGGCGGGAGAGCCCGCCGCCGAGGCGTCGACCCCTTCGGCCGGCCCGCACGGCCGTCGGCTCGTCGGTGCGGACGGGCCCGACCGCGCGCCGGGACGGTCTGCCGAGGACCGGCTGCGCGCCGTCCGCGACTGGGTCGGCGACTGCCAGCGGTGCAAGCTCTCCAAGGGGCGAAAGAACATCGTCTTCGGCCAGGGGAGCCCGGAGGCGCGCCTGATGTTCGTCGGCGAAGCGCCGGGCCACGACGAAGACGTCCAGGGGCTGGCCTTCGTCGGCCGGGCGGGCCAGCTCCTGACCGACATCATCGAGAAGGGCCTGAAGATGCGCCGGGCCGACGTCTACATCGCGAACTGCATCAAGTGCCGGCCGCCCGGAAACCGCAACCCCGAGACCGACGAGATCCTGGCGTGTCAACCGTTTCTCGAAGGGCAGATCGCCGCCATCCGGCCCAAGGTCCTCGTGGGCCTGGGCAAGTTCGCGGCGCAGTGGCTGCTCAAGACGGCCGAGCCGATCACCCGCCTCCGCGGCCGCGTGGGGGAGTACGGGGGCATCAAGGTCATGCCCACGTACCACCCCGCCTACCTCCTGCGGAATCCGGCCGCGAAGAAGGACGTCTGGGAAGACATGAAGGTCGTGATCGCGCTGCTCGCCGAGTAGCGCGGCGCGGCTGACCTCCGGCGACACGCCCTCCGGCTACAGTAGCGCCTCGATGGATCCGCGCCTGATCGCCGTCGCGCTCCCCTTGCCGGTCCAGACGGCATTCTCCTACCACGTTCCCGAGGCGCTGCCGCTCCCCGAACGGGGGGCGCGGGTGCTGGTTCCGTTCGGCGCGCGGCGCGTCATCGGCGTCGTGACCGGACCCGCTGGGGAGGCGGAAGGGCTCGAGATCAAGGACGTGCTCGAGGTGGTGGACGAAGCTCCCCTGGCCCCCCCGCCGCTCCTGGACCTGGCGGCCTGGATGGCCGACCACTATCTCGCCCCACCCGGGGAGTGCCATCGGCTGCTCCTGCCGCCGGCGGGGATCCGAGCCGGGAGGGCGGTCGCGCGGCTCGTGGGCGGGCCGCTTCCCGAGGGGACCGATCCTGTCGTGGATCTGTTGCGCGGCGGACCGCTGCGGGTGTCGACCCTCGCCCGCCGTCTCGGGCGCGACCCGACGTCGCGCCTGGCCCGGCTGCGGCGCGAGGGACTCGTCACCGTCGAGCAGGACCTCGCAGCGCAGGGGTTCCGCGTGGTGCGCGTGGCCGTCCTGACGGGAAACGCCTCCGAGCCCAAGGCGAAAGCCCAGGCCGAGGTGGTCCGGCGCCTCCGTGAGGCGGGCGGCCGAACGGGCGTCCCCGACCTCGTGCGCGATCGCCCCTCGCTCCGCGGAGCCCTCGAACGGCTGGTGGAGGCCGGGACCGTGCGGGTGCTCGAGGAGCGCGAGTGGCGACATCCGGAGGTGCTCGTCTGCGACGGGCCCGTGCGGCCCGAGCCCTCGGCCGATCAGGCCGCGGCCCTCGATCCCATCCGGGCGGCCCTCGACGCAGGGCGCTTCCAGCCGTTCCTCCTCCACGGCGTCACCGGAAGCGGCAAGACCGAGGTCTACTTCCGCGCGGCCGAGACGGCCCTCGGGGCGGGCCGCGGCGTCCTGATCCTGGTCCCCGAGATCGCCCTCACGCCGTTGCTCCTCCGCGCCGCCGTGGCGCGGTTCGGCGCCACGGTGTCCGTCCTCCACAGCGAGCTGTCGGTCGGCGAACGCCACGACCAGTGGTGGCGCATCCGCGAGGCGGAGGCGCGGCTGGTCATCGGCGCGCGCTCGGCCGTCTTCGCTCCCGTGACCGACCTGGGCCTCCTGGTGGTGGACGAGGAGCACGAGGGCTCCTACAAACAGGAGGAGAGCCCGCGCTACAACGCCCGGGACGTCGCGGTCGTGCGGGCCAAGCTCGAGAGCGCCGTGGTCGTCCTCGGTTCGGCGACGCCGTCCGTGGAGTCCTACTCGAACGCCCTGGAGGGAAAGTACACGCGCCTCGCGCTGCCGACGCGGATCGGCGAGCGTGGCCTGGCCCGCGTCGAAGTCGTGGATCGGCGCGCGGTCCTGCGCTCCGGCGGCGATCCGATCCTGACGCCGCCGCTTCTCGCGGCCCTCGAGGAGCGGCTCCGGCGCGGAGAGCAGTCGCTGCTCCTGCTCAACCGCCGGGGCTACGCCACGAGCCTGCTGTGCCGCGAGTGCGGCCAGCAGGCCGCCTGTCCCAACTGCTCGGTCTGCCTGGCGCTGCATCACGGCGGCCGCCGCGCGCAGTGTCACTACTGCGGCCACCAGGCGCGAACTCCTGCGGCCTGCACCGTCTGCCACGGCGAGTACCTGCGCCTGAGCGGCTACGGGACCGAGAGGGTCGTCGAGGCCGTCGAGGCCGCCCTGCCGAAAGCCCGCGTGGACCGCCTCGACCGCGACAGCGCCGGCCGTCGCGGCGCGGTGGCACGCATCCTGGCCTCTTTCGAGGCGGGAGAGACCGACGTGCTCGTGGGGACGCAGATGATCGCCAAGGGTCACGACTTCCCCCGGGTGACGCTCGTCGGCGTCATCGACGCCGACGTCGGGCTGGGGCTTCCCGACTTCCGCGCCGCCGAGCGCACGTTCCAGCTCCTGACGCAGGTGGCGGGCCGCGCCGGGCGGGCCGACTTGCCCGGCCAGGTGATCCTGCAGAGCCACCTGCCGGATCACTACGCCCTCGAACGGGCCTGCGCGCAGGACTACGACGGCTTCTACGTCCGCGAGATGGAGTTCCGGCGGACGATGGGCTATCCGCCGGCGGCCGCCCTCGTGAACGTCGTCCTGCGCGCGCGGGAGCCGGCCGCGGCCGCGGACGGCGCGGAGGCCCTCGCCCGCCGGCTCCGCGAGTGGGCTGCCGGCCGCTACCGCGTTCTGGGGCCCGCCCAGGCGCCCTTGGCCCGCCTGCGCCAGGAACACCGCTTTCAGATCCTGCTCAAGGGCCGGCGTGCGAGCATGCGCGAGGCCGTCCGCCGGGCTCTGGTCGAGCGCTACGGCGACGTGCGGTGGCCCGGCGTCGCGGTGGACGTGGATCCGATGAGCGTGATGTGAGGTGTTCCTAAGGGCGTAGCCCGAAGGCCTGGAGGACGTAGCCCCACGTGATCATGATGGGACTCGGTGTGAACGACACGGCGAAGACGGCGAGCCCCGCCAGGCCAACGCCGATCCGGGTGACTCCAACTGCGGGGCGGTCATGCACAGTCGGGGGATGCGGCCGACGCCCGAGCAGCAAGAGCAAGGCTGACCAGATGAGCCACGTCGGCCGGAAATAGAGAAGCACGAGGCATACGCCCAGGCCGAGACGCGATACGAGCAGTGCCCAGCGCGGTGACAACGCGTAGGTGACGTGCCCGCCGTCGAGCTGGCCCACGGGAATCAGGTTGAGAGCCGTCACGAACAGCCCGAACCAGGCGGCCTCGCCCAGCGGACCGAGGGAGAAGGCCATGCCGTCCCGAGGCGTGCCCGCCAGCCACTGGACAGCCCACTGAAAGAGCAGGGGCTCGCCGAGATAGTTCGGCCCTTCGCCGGTTCCGACGATCGGCACCCACCGGCCCTCGAGCGCTCCCAGGAGCAGGACGGGGAGGCAGACGACGAAACCAGCCAGTGGACCGGCGATTCCGATGTCGAAAAGAGCGCGGCGATTCGGGATCAGGCTGCGGATTCGAATGAAAGCCCCGAGGGTTCCGACGAGGCTGAGCAGGGGGAACGGAATGAAGAACGGCAGGGTGGCATCGACGCCGTAGTACCGACAGGCTACGTAATGGCCCATCTCGTGGGCCAATAGGATCGCAAGGAGCGCAGCCGACAGGGCGACGCCGTCCCACGGAGCGAACGCGACTCCCTGTGGGGTTTGCCGGAAGGCACCCGTGAGAAAGATCGAGACCGCGGTGAGGACGAACAGCGCGAGGTTCCGTCCCCAGTCCTCCCACGCGGACCGGCGACGTGGAGCCGGGGCGTGCCAAGCATGAACGAGCACAGCCTCCCCATCGTCCCAGTGGTCGCCAGGGGACTCCCGCCAGAAGGGAGACGGCGAACTCGGAGGGAGGCTCAAGGGGCGGCTTCAGGGCCGGTCAGGGCGCTATGGGTTCAGGTTCAGGTTCTGGAGGTCCTTGCCGGGCTTGAAGCGGATGGTCCGCCCCGGCGGGATCTTCACTTCCTTGCCCGTCCGGGGGTTGCGGCCGATACCCCGCTTGCGCGGCTTCACCTGGAAGACACCGAAGCCCCGGAGCTCGATCCTCTCGCCCCGCATCAAGGAGTCCTTCATCGCCTCGAGGACCGCCTCGACCGCCACTTCTGCCTTGACCTTGGTGATGTCCGCGGCCTTGGAAACCTCGTTGATGATGTCCACCTTGATCATGGGGATGGACCTCCTGCTAAGTGCAACGTATTATAGGACTAGCCGGAAATTAGTGTCAAACCGGCTATTTCCCGGGAAAGAGCCCTTGATTCCCATACCGAAGATCGCCCTCGTGGGTCGCGCGAAAGTCGGCTAGTCCACGCTGTTCAACCGGATCTGCGGGCACCGTAAGGCCATCACGGACGGTCGCCCCGGCTCGACCCGCGACCGCAACTACGCCCAGACGTCCTGGCAGGGGGCGGCCTTCGAGCTCGTAGACACGGGGGGGCTGCTGCTGGGTAGCGAGGACCCGCTGCTGGGCCCTGCGGCCGCGCAGGCTCGGACGGCCATCCGCGAGGCGGACCTGGTTCTCTTCGTCGTCGACGCGCGGGCGGGGCTCCTTCCGGACGACGAGGCCATCGCGCGCCAGTTGCGCCGCGACGGCAAGCGCGTGCTGGTGGCGGTCAACAAGACCGAAGGAGCACAGGACGGCCTCGCGGAGTTCGCGCGCCTCGGCTTCGACCAGGTGATCCCGCTCTCGGCCGAGCACGGCCTCGGCGTGGGGGACCTCCTCGACGCGGCTCTCGCCGACCTGCCCAGGGTCCCGTCGCCCGAAGAGGGGGACCGTCCTCTCGCCATCGCCCTCGTCGGGCGACCCAACGTGGGGAAGTCGTCGCTCCTGAATCGGCTCCTGGGCGAGGAGCGCGCGGTGGTGTCCCCGATCCCCGGCACCACCCGCGACGCAGTGGACAGCCTCGTGGCGCGCGGGGGCAAGCACTACCGGTTCGTGGACACGGCGGGGATCCGCCGCACGCGGCTCCTCAAGGAGAACGTGGACCACGTGAGCGTCGTGCAGGCCCGCAAATCTCTCGAGCGCGCCGACGTGGCGATCCTCGTCCTCGACGCGGTCGAGGGGATGCGGGAGATGGACGCGACCATCGGTGGCTACATCCAGGAGGCGGGCCGTGGTGTGGTCCTCGCGGTGAACAAGTGGGACGTCGTGGCGGGGCGCGAGATGAAGACCCGCGCCTTCGAGGAGGGCGTGCGCGATCACCTGAAGTTCCTGGGCTACGCTCCCCTCGCCTTCGTTTCGGCGCGCACCGGCCGAGGGCTCGGAACGCTGCTCGCCACCGCGGATCGCGTCCAGGCCGCATGCCGCCAGCGGGTGACCACGGGGGAGTTGAACCGGATGCTGGCTCGCGCGGCCGCGTCCTTGGCTCCGAAGGCGGCCAAGGGCGGCAAGCCCGTCAAGATCCTCTTCGGGACGCAGGTGGGTGTCGCGCCGCCGACGTTCATCCTTTCGTTGAATCACCCCGTCGACTTGCACTTTTCGTATAAGCGCTACCTGGAGAACCAGTTACGAGCGGCCTTCGGATTCGCGGGCACCCCCATCGTTCTGAAGGTCCGCACGCGTCCCCACTGAGCGGCGGGGCCGCGCCGGCTTTTTTCTTGACATCACTGCGAGCCACTCATATAATGGTTTAAGTTTCTAAGCTAACTAGCTGTAACGACTGGATTTTCGTCCTGCAGAGAGAAGGCCCGAGCCTCCGTGACCAAGGCCGACATTGCCCGAATTGTCTATGAGCGACACGGGGGGATCTCCAACCGCGAAGCGGCCCGGCTCGTGGACATCATCTTCGAGTCCATCAAACGAAGGCTCGGCGGCGGCGAGAAGGTCCAGATCACCGGGTTCGGGACGTTCGTGATCCGCCAGAAACGGGAACGGCGAGGACGCAATCCCCAGACTGGAGAGGAGATGCTCATCAAACCGCGCAGGTCCGTCGCCTTCCGGCCTTCCAAGCTGTTCGGGTCCGCGGCCTCCGAGTAGTCCGCAGGTCGGGGCTCCATGGAAAAGAAGATCCCCAACAAGCTGTTCTTCAAGATCGGTGAGGTGTGCGAGATCACCGACACGCAGCCCTACGTGCTGCGCTACTGGGAGTCGGAGTTCCCCGCGCTGGCCCCGGCGAAGAACAGCTCCGGGCAGCGGATCTATCGGCGCCGGGACATCGAGACGGTGCTGCGGATCAAGCAGCTCCTGTACGACGAGGGCTTCACCATCGCCGGGGCGAAGAAGCGCCTGGAGGGGGAGATGACGGGGCGCACGCCGACGCCGCAGTCGCAGGCGGCGTCGACGCCAGCGCCTCCCGAGGGCGAAGAGCGCACGCGGGCCGCGCTCAAGCAGGTGCGCGAGCAGCTCCGCGAGATATTGACTCTCCTGGAGAGGAATGATAGAAGTCGAGCATAGTCGGCGGATCGGGATGTAGCGCAGCCTGGTAGCGCACCTGCTTGGGGTGCAGGTGGTCGGAGGTTCAAATCCTCTCATCCCGACCATAATCTTCGGTCTTCATCGCCCCGGGCTTCGGTTCGGGGCTTTTTTGTCCCATGGACACGCCTCTCATCCTGGTGACGAACGACGACGGCGTCCACGCTCCGGGGATCCGCGCCCTGGCCGCCGCGCTGCGCCCCCTGGGAGACGTGGAGGTGGTGGCTCCGGACCGCGAGATGAGCGCCTGCGCGCAATCGCTGACCCTCAAGCACCCGCTGCGGGCCGAGAGGATCGAGCCGAGCGTGCACGCCGTCGACGGCACGCCGGCGGACTGCGTGAACCTCGCGCTCGTGAAGCTCCTGGGCCGCCCGCCGGACCTCGTGGTCTCGGGCATCAACAGCGGCGGGAACATGGGCGACGACGTTTTCTACTCGGGCACCGTCGGGGGCGCGCGGGAGGCGGTCTTCTTCGGCGTGCCGGCTTTCGCCGTCTCGCTGGCCGCCCGGGCCGAGACCGACTTCGGTCCCGCCGCGGCCTTCGCGGCGAAGCTCGCGGGGCTGGTGCTGGAGAAAGGCCTGCCGGAACGGACGCTGCTCAACGTGAACGTCCCGGCCGGACGTCCCGTGGGCGCCGTGGTCACCGTGCAGGGGCGGCGGGAGCACGAAGGGACGATCCTCGAGGGCCTGGACCCGCGGCGACGGACGTACTACTGGATCGAGGAGGGGCGTGACCGCTGGGTGAGCGACGACCTCTCGGACATCCACGCCGTCCGCAGCGGCCTCATCTCCATCACGCCGCTCCAGACCGACACGACGCACCACGGCGCACTGGCCACGCTCCGGGGGTGGGAGGCGGCGCTCCGGGACGGGCAGCCGAAGTAGGCTTGGCGCCCGCCGGCGGGCGTGGTAGAGTGGCGCTGCTTTTCCGACCGGGGCGTGGCTCAGCCTGGCTAGAGCGCTTGGTTCGGGACCAAGA
>JACQGI010000003.1 GCA_016199625.1 Acidobacteriota bacterium
ACCACTGGTAAGCCGTGTGCAGGAAATCTGCACGCACGGTTTGATAGGGGGTCTTACGGAAATGCTCGCAGCCCACCGCGAGTCAGGAAAGTAGGATCTACCAATGAACCTTCCTGCCATCCAGAAGGCCCTGGGAGACCACCAGCTCGACGGCTGGCTCCTCTACGACTTCCGGGGGTCGAACCCCATCGCCCGCGCCGTCATCGGCTTCGACGAGAGCCAGATCGGCACACGGCGCTGGTTCTACCTGATCCCGCGCGAGGGCGAGCCGGTCGCGATCCTCCACGTGATCGAGCCTCACGCCCTCGAGGGCGCCCCCGGCCGCACCGTCCTCTACCGCTCCTGGCGCGAGCTGGAGGACGCCCTCCGGAAGCACCTCGCCGGGATGAAGCGGGTCGCCATGGAGTACAGCCCCGGGGCCGCGATCCCGTACGTGGCCCGCGTGGACGCCGGGACCGTCGAGATGGTCCGCGCCGCGGGCCCCGAGGTCGCGAGCTCCGCCGATCTCGTGCAGTACTTCGAGGCGCGGTGGACCCCCGAGCAGAAGGCCCTCCACGACCGCGCGGCTCGCGGCTGTCACGCCGCCACCGACGCCGCTTTCGCCCTGATCCGGGAGCGGCTCGCCGAGGGACGGCGCGTCACCGAGAGCGAGGTCCAGGGCCTCATCGGGCGGCGGTTCGCCGACGACGGCCTCTTCTCCGATCACCCCTGCATCGTCGCCGTGAACGACCACGCGTCGGACCCCCACTTCGAGACCGCGGCGGGGCCCGACGACCGCGAGATCCGGAAGGGCGACGTGGTCCTCATCGACTTCTGGGCCAAAGTGGCCGCCGACCCGCGGGCGGTCTACTACGACGCCACGTGGATGGGCTACTGCGGGAGCGACGTGCCGGCGAAGGTGCGCGAGGTGTGGGAGACGGTGAAGGGGGCGCGCGACGCCGCCGTCGGGTTCGTGACGGACTCGGTGAAGGCCGGCCGGACGATCCGCGGCGCCGAGGTCGACGACGTGTCCCGGGGCTTCATCGAGCAGCGGGGCTACGGGCCGTACTTCCTCCACCGCACCGGCCACTCGATCGGGTACCTGGTCCACGGCAACGGCGTCAACATCGACAACCTCGAGACCCGGGACCAGCGGACCATCATCCCCGGGGTCTGCTTCTCCATCGAGCCGGGGGTCTACCTGCCCGAGTTCGGCGTGCGGAGCGAGATCGACATGTACGTGGGCGAGGGGAGCGCCGAGGTGACCGGCGTCATGCAGCGGGAGCTGCTGCTCCTGGCCTGACCCTCGGGGGCGGACGTGGCCACCGACCCGCGCACGCGCTTCACCGCTGCGTAGGCCGGCCGGAGGCGGTCTCGTGAACACGAGGGAGCTGGGCCGCACGGGTCTCGAGGTCTCGGAGATCGGCTACGGGGCCTGGGGCATCGCGGGCGACTGGTGGGTCGGCGCCACCGACGCCGAGAGCCTGCGGGCTCTCCACCGCGCCGTGGACCTCGGCGTGACGTTCGTCGACACCGCGCTCGGCTACGGCCGGGGCCACAGCGAGTCGCTCGTCGGGCGCGTCGTCCGCGAACGGCGCGAGGCGGTGCACGTGGCTACGAAGGTCCCGCCCAAGAATCGCCTCTGGCCCGCGCGAGCGGGCGTGCCCGTGTCGGAGTGCTTCCCGCCCGAGTGGATCCTGCGCTCCTGCGAGAGCAGCCTCAGGAACCTGGGGATGGAGCGCGTGGACCTGCTCCAGCTCCACACGTGGCAGGACGAGTACCTCGACCAGGACGGCTGGAGCGATGCCCTCCTCGGCCTCAAGGCCTCGGGCAAGGTGCGCTTCCTCGGGATCTCGGTGAACGACCACGACCCGGCCTCGGCGCTGCGCGCCGTGGCGTCGGGCGTCTTCGACACCGTCCAGGTCATCTACAACATCTTCGACCAGAGCCCCGAAGCGGAGCTGTTTCCGGCTTGCGTGCGCCACGGCGTGGGCGTCATCGCCCGGGTGCCGCTCGACGAGGGCGGGCTCACGGGCACGATCACGCCCTCGACCGGGTTTGCCGAGGGCGACTTCCGCGTCCGCTACTTCCGCGACGGGCGCAAGCGAGAGGTCTTCGCCCGCGGCCAGGCCCTGGCGACCCTGCTCGGCGACGAGGCTCAGAGCTTGCCCGAGCTGGCTCTGCGCTTCTGCCTCGCCCACGACGCCGTCTCGACGGTCATCCCGGGCATGCGCCGCGTCGCCACCGTCGAAGCGAACTGCGCCGTCGCCGACGGTCGCCGGCTCTCGCCCGCGCTCCGGCAGGCTCTGAAGGCCCACGCCTGGAATCGGAACTTCTACGAGTAGTCCGTCGAGCCGCGGCCAGCGGTTCAGGGCGCGACGATCGCCCGCCAATTCAGGATCGTGTTCCACGCGAGGCGGTGGTCCGAGCGGTTCAGGTCGCGGTGGAGGGGATTGAAGTTGAAGGCGACGACGTTGCCGGCACCGACGGGCAGGTCGAGGATCGCGGGCCGCCCGACGAGGGAGTCGCCGCCGCGCACGCCGCCGCTCACCACGAGGTCTCGCCCGGCAGCGCCCCACTCGAGGACGATCGGTCCGCGGTCCTCGGGACCGTCGAGGCAGGCGGTGCAGTAGGCCATCCGCAGCCAGCGCCGCGGCGCGTCGTAGAGCGGGAGCGGCGTGCGGAAGACCGAGGTTTCCGGCGGGTAGCCGTACGCGACGGGATGCTCGGGACGCGCGAAGCGGGCGCGCAGCTCCGAGCCGGGGGTGTTCACGCCCGGAACCTGGGCCCGCCGGACGTTTCGGGCGAGGCCGCCCTCGAGGGCGAGGGTGGAGCCGTTGCCGAGGGTCACGAGGAGCCCGCCCTCGCGGAGGAAGGCCTCGAGGCTCGCGACACCCGCCCACCCGATGCCGCCGGTCACGTCGTCGGACTCGGCGGGCGTCCCGTGGCTGGGTGTCTCGGGGGTCTTCTTGAACGGCATCGGCCCCGCCGTCGCCTCGATCCCGTGGATCTGTCCCTGCAGGTCGAGGTCCACCTGACCGTAGAGGATCACGTCCACCTTCGCCTTCAGGCCCCCGGCGCGGACGTCCTCGTCGCGCAGGTAGGCGTACGGCACGCGGCGCTGGTCGAGGGCGTAGCGGATCCAGCCGATGGAGTCGGTGTCGGCCCAGGGCACCCAGACACCGAGACGCGGCGCCGGCGCTTCGTGGCGCGCGACCTCGGGGACGCTCGACGCCGTGGCGAAGTCGAGGGCCAGCTCGACCGCCACCAGGCGCAGGGCCGATGCGAGCCCTTCCTGGGCCGGCAGGATCCACGAGCCGGGCGGGTACTCGACGCCCGCGACGCGGAACGCCTTCTCCGCCACCTCCACGCGAAACCGTGACAGACGGTAGCGCGCGGCCAGCAGCCCCTCCTGTCCCGTGTCGCCGAGCAGGAACACCGGGCCGTCGCCGGCCACGCGACCGACGGGCCGCCAGTCTTCGGTGACAGGAGCGAGGGGTACGGAGCGGACGGCCGGATCGGCCACCGGCACCGCCTCGAGGCCGTAGTGGACGGGGAACGCCCACGAGACGTCGTCGTACGCCGCCTCGGCGGCGTCCTCGGGGAAGCGCTGCGGCGCGAGCAGGTCGAGGGCGTAGTTGCGGTAGGGCTGGTCGAGGCGCACGACGAAGCTGCCCGCGGGGAACTCGCCCTCCTCCAGACGCACGGGACCGCGGGCGCGCCCCACCTCGATGCGCTGCGCGCGCAGGCGGTTCACCATCTCGGCGACGCGCGCGCGGTCGCCCTGGTCCTCGGGGATCACGAAGGCGTAGGGCGGCTCGTCGAGGCCGCGCCGCCACGATCGAAGCCCCTTGCGGTAGAAGTTCCGGAGCAGCTCCTCGGCGTGGCGGGCGGTGTAGTCGAGGGCCGCGAGGGCCGCCGTCTGGGCGTAGTTGACGTGGTTGCGCATCGACCACCGGAAGCGCCGTGGCGTCGGCCAGGGCCGGTACCACTCGCGTGTGGTGTCCTCGGCCTCGACGACGCGCTCCACGATCTCCGCAGTCCCGTTGCCGAAGGTCTCGTAGCCGCGGCCCAGGCTGTTGTGGTTCATGGCCACGGAGTCCAGGTAGTGATGACCGAAGCCCTCGCCGAACTTCCACGTCCAGACGCCCGGCATCCCCAGGCTCGTCAGCGTCGTGACCTCGTGGAAGCTCATCTCGAGGAACTCGCTGGTGGCGATCGGGTCGAGGTGCGGATTGTAGGGGCCGGTGCCGTTCCAGGTGAGGAGTAGCGGGACGGCTTCGTGGAGGTCGTGGACGACGGTGGGGTGGTAGTCGTGGAACAGGTCGTGGACCGCGCGCATCGACGCGGTGGCCTGCTGGTGAGCGTCGCGGTTCGCGTCCACGAAGACGTACTTGCCCCAGTAGGGCGGCGAGATCCGCGGGAGGCGTTCGTAGTCGGTGCGACCCTTCAAGTAGCGCCGGAACCACTCGGCCATCTTGTCGCGTCCGTCCGGGTTCGAGACGGGGTTCACGAGGACGAGGACCTTGCGCCGGATTTCCCAAATCATCGGCTGCTCGGAGACGGCCAGGCGGTACGCCAGCTCCATGAGCATCTCCGGGGCCCCGGTCTCGTCGGCGTGGAGGCCGCCGTTGAAGTAGTAGATCGGCCGGCCGGAGCGGACGAGGTCCTCGGCCTGCTCGGGCGTCGTGCGGCGCGGGTCGGCGAGGGACGCCGTCGCCGCCATGAGCCACTCCCGCTTCCGCATCCCCCCCTCGTCGGCGATCGCCGCCAGGAGGATCTCGCGCCCCTCCTCCGTGGTGCCGATGCGCTCGACGCGGACGCGAGGGGATGCGGCGGCGAGTGCGCGGAAGTAACCGTGGACCTCCGCCGTCGTCGAGAGATGCCCCGAAGCACCCGCCACGCGGCCCAGGTGGTCGGAGGGCGACGGCACGGTGGCCGACTCGGGGACGTCGGCGACCCACGGGCTCACGAACCGCGGGTCGGTCGTGTCCCTGGCGATGGCCGCGACCGACCCGGGCTCGGGAGCGTCGGCACCGTCCGGACTCACGGCCGCGAGGGGCCGGGGGGCGAGGGCGAGGAGCACGGCCAGCGCGGCGCCGGGCGAGCGCCGCCCGGCCCTCAGGGCCGTCCCCCCGAGCCCTTGAGATACCTCAGCAGGTCCGAGTCCGTGGAGAGGATCAGAAGCGCCTTGTCGTCCAGGCTGGTGTGCAGCGTCTCCATGGTCTTCCAGAACTGGTAGAACTCGGGGTCCTTGCCGTACGCGCGGGAGTAGATGGCCGTGGACTTGGCGTCGGCGGCGCCCTTCAGCTCCTGGGCCGTCCTGTATCCGACCGAGGACGCCGCGAGGACGTCGCGCTCCTTCTGGCCGCGGATCTCGGCCGCGCGCCCCTGGCCCTCCGATCGGCTCCGATCGGCGATCCGCCTCCGCTCGGAGATCATCCGCTCGAAAACCTTCTGCTGGACCGTGTCCACGTAGTTGAGGCGCTTGAACCGGACGTCCTTCAGCTCGATGCCGAACTGCACGGTGATGGCCGCGGCTTTTTCGAGGATCTTCTGGGAGATCGTCTCGCGGCCGGTGGTCACCTTGGCCATGGCCTCGGCGGCCCCGATGCCCGCCAGCTCCTCGGTGATCTCGAACGCCCGGTTCGACGACCGCACGACCTCGATGAGGTCGTAGGAGGCGATGGCGTTGCGGGTCTCGCCGTCCACGATGTCGTCGAGGCGGCTCTGCCCCCCGCGCTCGTCGCGTACGGCCTGGAAGAAGAGCAGGGGGTCGGCGATGCGCCACCGCGCGTAGGTGTCCACCCAGATGTACTTCTTGTCCTTGGTGGGGATCTCGTTGGCGTCGCCGTCGAACTCCAGCCAGCGCTTGTCGAAGCGGTGCACGGTCTGGATGAAGGGCACCTTGAAGTGCAGTCCCGCCGTGGAGACGAGCCCTCCCACGGGCTTGCCGAACTGCGTGAGGATCACCTGCTCGGTCTCCGACACCGTGTAGGCGGCGCTCCAGAACACGAGGATGCCGAGGATCGCGGCGAGGACGACGAGGGTCCGGCTCACGGACGCACCTCCTTCCGCTCTCCCTCGAGTTGCAGGAGCGGCAGCACGCCCCGCGCCTTCTCGTCGAGGATCACCTTGCGGCCGAGCTTGGGCAGGAGGGCGCCCATGGTCTCGAGGTAGAGCCGCTTCCGGGTCACCGCGGGAGCCTTCCGGTACTCCTCGTAGAGGGCGTCGAAGCGCTTCGCATCCCCCTCGGCGTTGTTGACCCGCTCGAGGGCGTAGCCCTCGGCGGCGCGGACCGCCTGCTCCGCCTCGCCCTTGGCCTTGGGCACGGCCTGGTTGTACTCGGCCCAGGCCTCGTTGATGGCCCGCTCCTTCTCCTGGATGGCCTGGTTCACTTCGTTGAAGGCGGGCTTCACGGGATCGGGCGGGTTCACGTCCTGCAGGACGAGCTGCTGCACCTCGATGCCGATCTCGTAGCGGTCGCAGAGGTCCTGGAGGGCCTTCTTGGCCTCGAGGGCGATCGCCTCTCGCCCGATGGTGATGACCTCGTCCACGCTGTGGTCGCCCACCGCCTGGCGCATGGCGGCCTCGGACATGTAGTGGAAGGTCGTGGCGACGTCACGCACGTTGAAGAGGAAGGCCTTGGGGTCCTTGATCCGGAACTGGACGATCCACTCGACGACGGCCACGTTCAGGTCGCCCGTGAGCATGAGGGACTCCCCGGCGGTCTCCGGACTGTGGGCGTACTCGCTTCGGACCCCGGCCCGGGTGGTGCTGCGGAACCCGAACTCCATCTTGAGCTGCCGCAGGACCGGCACCTTGGTGACCCTGTCCACGCCGAACGGGATCTTGAGGTGCGGGCCCGGGCCCGCGGTGTCCACGAACGCGCCGAAACGCTGGATCACCGCCACCTCGTCGGGCTCCACCTGGTAGTATCCGGTGAGCAGAAGGACCAGGATCGCGACGCCCGCGGCGATCGCCTGTACAAGCCGTCCCGACACGGGCGGCATCGGCGGCAGCCGGAACGTCTCGCCGGAGCCGCCGACGTCGATCGGGCCTTCGCCCCAACGTCCTCGAGCCATGTGAACCTCCGAACCTCGGGAGTATAGCGCCGATCGCGCTCCGCTCGGCTGACGGCCTCGGCGCCGACCCTGCCGGCCGCAACACCCGACCGGCGGGGAAGGAGGAACGGAACGCCTAGAGCTCGCCCAGCTTTCGCAGCTTCTCGACGACCTCGGCGAGGATGCTCCGGGGCAGGGGCCTCAGTCGTCGCCGCCGTCGGCGAGCCGGCTCTCGGGCCGGATGAAGCTCGCGGCCCCGGCCTCGCGGTGGATGCGCTCCACGGCCTCGACGCCCAGCAGCTCCGCCGCCCGCAGGCTCTCGCGGGCCGAGTCGGTGCGGGAGACCGTCGAGTTGTCGCAACAGATCGCCACGGGAACGCCCGCCTCGAGGAACGCCTCGATCGGATGGGGTCGCCCCTTGCGGACCGCCCCCGTGTGGTAGTTGCTGCTGATACAGCACTCGATCAGGATGCGGTCCTTCGCCAGCCGCCGCAGCAGCGCCTCGTCCGACACCGCCGTGCAGCCGTGGCCGATCCTCTGGGCGCCCAGCTCGTCCACGGCCTGCCAGACGTAGTCGGCCGGCGCGTCCTCGCCGGCGTGGGCCGTCGTGCCCAGGCGGCCCAGGCGGGCGATCTCGTAGGCGCTCCTGAACAGCCGCGGGGGGTTGCCGCGCTCGGGGCCGGCGATGTCGAAGCCCACGACGCCGGTGCGCGCGTGGAGGTGCTGTGCCTCGGCGATGGCCTGCCGCGCCAGGATCTTGGCGATGTGGGGGCCGTGCTGGCGCATGGCGATGACCACGAGGCCCACCTTCATGTCGCGCTTCTTCGTGCCGCGATTCATCCCCGAGAGCACGGCGCGGATGGACTGGCGGGGCGTCAGGCCCGCGAAGGTGTGGATCACCGGCGAGTAGCGCAGCTCCAGGGTCTTGACGCCGGCCTCGGCCGCGGCCGCGACGATGGCCTCGGTCACCTGGCTGATGTTCTCGTAGAACTGGGTGATCCAGAGGGGGTAGTGCATCTTGTCGAGGTACGCCATGAGGGTCCCCTCTT
Organism: Acidobacteriota bacterium; assembly: GCA_016199625.1. Taxonomy (GTDB): domain Bacteria; phylum Acidobacteriota; class Vicinamibacteria; order Fen-336; family Fen-336; genus JACQGI01. The sequence continues at coordinate 8,093 of JACQGI010000003.1, forward strand.
CCTCGTCCTGGATCTCGAGGCGTCGGCGCATCTCCTCGAGTGTCGCCACGGGGTTCAAGCGGTAGTGGCGCATGAGCTGCCACGTGACCTCCGTGGGGATGGAACCGTCCACGTGCTGGTGCAGCTCGACCTTGGGAAGGGCACGAAGGCGGGTGAGGAGGTCGTCCATGGGCGATATTATCACGCGAGGAGGACGCCCTCATGACCCTGGATCCCGCCACGGTGCGCCGTGCCACGGCCCACCTGCGCCGCGCCGACCCGGTCCTCGCGCGGCTCGTCCGCGACGTGGGCCCCTGCCGGCTCGAAGTGGACCGGCGCGGCGGGCCGTTCGCCGCCCTCGTGGAGTCCATCGTCTACCAGCAGATCACGGGAAAGGCCGCGGCGACCATCCACGGACGCCTCCTCGACCTCGTGGGCGGGAGGCGCCTGCGTCCCGAGGACGTCGGCGGCCTGGCGGACGCCCAGCTCCGCGCCGCGGGCCTCTCGCGCCAGAAGATCGCGTACCTCCGCGACCTGGCCGCGCGCGCCCAGGACGGCCTGCCTCTCGGCCGGCTCGGCCGGCGATCCGACGAGGCCGTGATCGAGACGCTGACCCTGGTCAAGGGCATCGGCCGGTGGACGGCCGAGATGTTCCTGATCTTCCGCCTCGGTCGTCCCGACGTCCTGCCGGTGGACGACTACGGCGTGCGCAAGGCGATGCAGCGGGCCTACCGCATGCGCGCCCTGCCTAAGCCCGACCGGATGC
>JACQGI010000015.1 GCA_016199625.1 Acidobacteriota bacterium
CCGTCTCCTCATGCTCCCTCGCCGACAGCGGCGCGAGCGGCGGGATTCACTCCCGACGCGAGCGCGGGGGGGCGTGGGGGGGTGCGACGCAGCACCCCCCCCTAATTCTTGACGATGAACGGCTTGAACTTCTCCTGGTCGCGGAGCTTCCCCTGGACGCGTTCGGCGTCGGTCCGCGCTGCGAAGGTCCCGACCCGCACGTTGAAGAGCCCCTCGGCGCCCTCGGGGATCACGACGAAGGCGGCGAAGCCCTTCGCCTCGAGCCGCGTCACGACGGACTCGGCGCTGGCCCTGTCCTTGAAAGCGCCCACCTGGATGCTGAAGGTGCCGGCCGGGATCGGCCGGGACGCCGGCGTCGCCTTCGCGGCGGGAGGGGCCGTCGGCTTGACCGGCGTCGGCCCGGGCGCCTCGCCGACGGCTGGACCACCGGTCGCCGCCGTCTCTGTTGCGCCCGCTTTGGGCGTCTGCTGGACCGGCGCGGGTATCGGCCTCGCCGCGGGCTCCTTCACGGCCGGCGCCTTGACTCCCTTCGGCGCAGGCTCCCGGGCCGCGGGTCCCTTGGCGGGCGAAGCCGGCTCCTTGACCGCTGGTCGCGAGCGCTCGAGGGACTCGTCCGAGCGGTCGGACTCCAGCCGCTGGGCGTAGGTCAGCTCCTCCACGGGTGTCGCCTCGGCGACCTTCGGAGGCTCCTCGGGGACGATGCGCTCCTCGCGGACCGGCCGCGCAGCCAGGACCTCGCCGCTCGCCGCGTCCACCCCGCGTCCCACCATGACCCCGGCCAGGAAGCTGAGGATCAGCCCCGTGGCGCCGGCCATGAAGTAGAAGACGAGCTGCTTGTTTGTGAGCTGGATCTCGTAATAGTAGTCGTCCTGCGCCAATGTCCCACCTCCGCCTCGCGGGCGCGTCGCCTCAGGCCGCGCCCAGCCTCCTGAAGCCCTCCTTGATGATCCCCGAGATCACCGCCTCCTCCTGCTGGCCGCGCTTCGTACGGATGGCGAGCTGGATGATGAACACCAGCTCGTTCAGCCCGGCCACCATCAGGCTCTTCCGCTGGTCCGGGGGCAGGTCCGCCACGTTGGCCAGCATCTGCTCGAAGTCCGCGCGGCCGTAGTTCTTGAGGTCGACCCCGTCGAAGAGCGTCCCGTACTGCCGCGCGACCTCCTCCATGGCCTGGTCCATGAAGGCGTCCACCTCGTCGCCCAGGCGGCCGCGGAGGAAGGTGTAGATCCGGCCGAACATCTGGTTGAACTTCTCGACGATCTCCTCGAGGTCCCACTCCCTCTCGCGCTCGCGCGCCCCCTCCCCCGCCGTCGCCACCTCGCCCTCCTGGCCCCTCCGGACGACCCCCAGGAGCTGGAAGGCCCACAGGATGCGGCAGGTCTCGAAGTGCGTCAGGTACGACATCTGACAGATCTGCTCGACGGTGGAGCGCCCGTTGACGTGGGAGAGGATCTCCTGCTCCTCCTCGGCCAGCTCGAGCTTGTAGAGCACGTCGGTCGAGCCCGTGGGGACGAGAACGGTCTCGATGTCCCCGAGGCCGCGGGAGATCTGGCTCCAGGACCGGCAGCGGCGAATCCCCTCGGCGATGAGGTTCTGGGTGGAGATGTTGAGGGTCACGAGGTTGGCGTCCGGCTCCTTCATGACCAGCTCGTAGTCTCCCGTCGTCCACGTGAAGAGGTCCATGAGGATCTCCTTCGCGTGGTTCTCCACGGCGGGGATGAGCTCCTCGGGCTCGAGAGCCCCCAGCTCGACGAGAATGGCGCCCAGGCGACGCCCCGGCCGGATGAGCTTGCTCGCCTCGACGTATTGTCGAGCGGTGATCTTGCCCTTCACCAGGAGGTTCTCGCCGAGACGCTCGTCGGGGTTGGTGCTCGAGGCGTACACGACCCGGCCGCCCTGGAGGAAGATCTTCTTGGTGACGTCGTCCTTCCGAAACGTGAGGATCCCGGTCTCGCCGCTGCCGAGGACGCTCCGCAGGAGCTCGGGGACGCTGGAGGTGGCGATCTCGCCCCGGATCGTGAGCTCTTCGCTCTCCTCCTGCGGAAGGGGATCCTGCTCGGTCATGCCCTACTTGCGTTCCTGCCCCATGAGGGCCTTCAACCAGTCGATGGGCAGCGGGAAGACGATGGTGGAGTTCTTCTCGGCCGCGATCTCGACGAGGGTCTGCAGGTAGCGGAGGTGGAGGGAGACGGGCTCCCGCTGCAGGGCCTGCGCCGCCTCGGCGAGCTGCCGGCTCGCGTCCAGCTCCCCCGAGGCATGGATCACCTTGGCCCGCTTCTCCCGCTCGGACTCGGCCTGCTTGGCCATGGCCCGCTGCATCTCCTGGGGCAGGTCCACGGTCTTGATCGCGACCTGGGTGACCTTCACGCCCCACGGATCGGTGTGCTCGTCGATCACCTGCTGGAGCATGGCCCCCAGCCGCTCCCGCTCCGAGAGGATCTCGTCGAGCATGGCCTGGCCCAGGATGCTCCGCAGCGTCGTCTGGGCCTCCTGGCTCGTGGCGTAGAGGAAGTTCTCGACCTGGACCACGGCCTTGATCGGGTGCATCACACGGAAGTAGACCACGGCGTTCACGCGGACGCTGACGTTGTCCCTGGTGATGACGTCCTGGGGAGGCACGTCGAGGACCACGGTCCGGAGGCTCACGCGCACCATGCGGTCGATGGGCCACGCGACGATGATCAGCCCCGGGCCCTTGGCCTCGGGCAGCAGCTTGCCCAGGCGGAAGATCACGCCCCGCTCGTACTCGTTCAGGACCTTGACCGAGAGGAGCAGCCAGAACAGAACGATCCCGATCACCACCACAGCCGGCATCACGCCCCCTTCCGGACCGTCAGCGTCAGCCCCTCGACGGACTTGACTGTCAACCTGCTTCCCGCCGGCGCGTAGCCGTCCTCGGCCACCGCCCTCCAGAGCTCACCCGCGACGCGCACCCAGCCTTCGGGGGAGAGGTCCGTGTCGGCGACGCCGACCTGGCCGACCATCCCGGCCTCGCCCGTCGTGGCCTTCCGCCGCTGGGCCTCGAAGACCAGCCGGACCAGGAGGATCGTGCCGGCGGCCATCGCGAGGGCCGCGGGCACGAGCGTCCACGGTGAGATCCGCATCTCGGGCACCTTCGCGTCCACGAGCATCATGGCCCCGAGGATCATGGCGGCGATCCCGCCCACGGTCAAGAGGCCGTACGACGTGACCTTCACCTCGGCCACGAACAGCCCGACGGCCAGGAGGATCAGCAGGACGCCGGCCCAGTTCACCGGGATGATCTGCGTCGCGAAGAGGAACAGGATCAGGCACACGGTCCCGACGATCCCGGGAAAGAGCAGCCCCGGGTGGCTGATCTCGGTGCCGAGGCCGGCGAGGGCGCCGAGGAGGAGCAGGAACAGGATCTCGGGACGGGCGATGGTCGAGAGCACCGCCTGACGCCAGTTCATCCGGACGAGGGCGGTCTTCTCGCCGGCGAGGCGCAGCGTGACCTTCGTGCCGTCGAAGCGCGTGACCTCGCGTCCGTCGAGGGTGGCGATCAGCTCGTCCACGTCCTTCACCACGAGATCGATGAGCTTGCCGTCGAGGGCCTCCTTCTCGGTGAAGGACTGCCCCTTGAGGATCGCCCTCTCCGCCAGCTCGGCGTTGCGGCCCCGCCGCGCGGCCTTGCTGCGCAGGTACGCGGCGGCGTCCTGGTTCACCTTGCGCTGCATGACCTTGTCCATCTCGCCGCCCATCCCCGAGACCGGCGTCGCAGCCCCCGTGTTGGTGCCCGGGGCCATGGCCGCCACGTCCGCGGCGATCGTGATGAGGAATCCCGCCGAGGCGGCCCGCGCCCCCGACGGCCCGACGAACACGGCGATGGGCGTCTTGCAGTTGAGCATCTTGTCGATGATCTGCCGCATCGACGTGTCGAGCCCGCCGGGGGTGTCGAGACGGAGGACGAGCAGCGGAGCCCCGGCCGTGTCGGCCGCCTCGATCGCCGCGACCACGTGGCCTGCGGTGACCGCGTGGACGACGCCGTCGAGCTCGACGACAGGGATCTCGGCCGTGGCGCGCGACCCCGCGAGCAGGGCCGCGACAGCCGCGAAGAGGGCTCGCGTGCGGAGGAACACGAGCAAGTGTAGTCGAATCAATGGCTTCCTGTCAATCGTTCGGTGCCGTGATAAGATGGCCGATCATGTTCGGTACCCTGGGCGGCCCTGAGCTGCTCCTCATCCTGGTGATCGCGCTCATCGTCTTCGGCCCGAGGAAGCTCCCGGAGATGGGCCGGAGCATGGGGAAGATGCTCGCCGAGTTCCGCAAGGCCTCGACGGAGTTCCGGCGCACGATCGAGGACGAAGTGGAGAGCGAGAAGGCCCGCGAGGCGCGCCTGGTTCCGCCGCCCGCGGCTCTCCCCACGATCGCCTCCGGCGCCCCACCGGCGACCGAGGGGGGACCGGCTGGGCCCGCGGCGCCGCGGCCCGAGCCGGCGCCCGACACGACGAGCCGGGAAGCCGCGCCTCCCGCGGACACCAAGTAAGGCCGCCAGGACGTGGCCCTGAAGGCGCTCCCCGGCCCCGACCGCATGTCGTTCCTCGAGCACCTCGAGGAGCTCCGCGGCCGCCTGGTCCGGAGCCTCCTGGCCCTCGTCGTCGGTTTCGCGGTGTGCTGGGGCTTCGCCGATCGGATCTTCCACTTCATCACGGAGCCGATGCGGCGCGCCGACTCCAAGGTGCAGTTCATCTACACGGCCCCCACGGAGGCGTTCTTCCTGTACATGAAGATGGCGTTCTTCGTGGGCATCTTCGTGGCCGCGCCGTACGTCCTGTACCAGGTCTGGGCCTTCATCGCCCCGGGCCTGTATCCCCACGAGCGGGCCTACGCCGTCCCCTTCATCCTCTTCGGCAGCGTCTTCTTCGTCCTTGGGGGCCTCTTCGGCCACTACGTCCTCTTCCCCATGACCTTCAAGTTCCTGGGCGAGTACGCGGGCACCGAGATGACGTTCATGCCGAAGGTGGACGAGTACTACTCCTTCTACTCGTGGTTCCTGCTGGGCCTCGGCCTCGTCTTCCAGCTCCCCGTCGTGATCTTCGTCCTCGCGCGGATCGGCCTCGTGACCGCCGGCTTCCTGCTGCGCAGCTTCAAGTACGCGTTCCTGGCTTCGTTCGTCGTGTCGGCTGTGATCACCCCCTCGGGGGACATCGTGACGCAGTCGGTGCTGGCGGTTCCCATGATGGGACTCTACCTCCTGGGGGTGGTCGTGGCCTGGCTCTTCGGCAAGCCGCGGCGCGCGCCGGAGCCGGCGGTCAGCGCGGAAGGCTGAAGGCGACGGTCGAGCCCACCGTGGCCTTCTCGCGGCGGGCCTGGCCCGAGTTGATCTCGACGACGTAGGAGGCCCGCCGGAGGGGCTGGTACACCGGGCACGGCTCGGCCCTGCACGGAGGAGCGCCCTGCTCGACGTGGACCACACGGCGCTCGTCGTCGAGCCAGAGGATGTCGATCGGGAACTTGCAGTTCTTCATCCAGATGCCGTGGAAGTCGGCCTCTTCGAAGACGAACAGCATTCCGCGGTCCTGGGACAGGGACGGGCGGAACATGAGGCCCATGGCGCGGTCCTCGTCGCGGACCATCACTTCGGCCTCGAGGACCTTCCCCGAAGGCAGCGTCAAGGGGATCACGGCGGGGCCGGCGGCGGACTGAGACGGGAGCGCCAGCAGGGGAACCGCGAGTAGCCGAAGGACCCGGAGCGACATCCATGCCGATCGTACCATCCCGCACGAGGGACACCCAGCCGATCCTCGCGTGGCCGGCGAGCGGGTCCCTCAGGACGACGGCTGGCGGATGACCCGGGCCGTGAGCAGGAGCAGCGCCACGACGGCCGCGAGGAGCGTTCCCCAGAGCAGCAGCGTGGGCGGGGCGTCGCTGAAGTAGTCGCCCGCGAACCGGCGGAAGGCGGGATTCGCCTCGGCGGGGGCCGCGGCGGCCGCCAGGGCCGAGTACGAGAGCACCTCCTGCCGCAGGCTCGCGAGGTCGTAACGCGGCGCCCGTGCCTCGCGATTCCCGAGGAGGAGGCGGTACGCACCGGGGCCGGTCTTCAACGTCACGCGCGGGACGCGCACGACGGCCCGGGCGGCCGTCAGCGTCAGGGGCGCGTTGTCGCCCTCGTCCACCTCGAGGACGAGCTCCGAGAGGCGGGAGCCGTCGAGGGCGACGACGAGAGGCGGCGCCGGCACCGAGGCGCGCGCCTCCACCCTGCGTGAGAGGCGACCCGAGAAAAGGGACCGCTCGCCACGGCGCCCAGGGGCGTCCACGAGCACTCGCGCGGGCCGGTCGAAGAAGGCCTCCTGGACGTCGATCTCGACCGATGCGAGCGGCAGCGTCAGCGGCTTGCCCGACGCGGGGTCGCGGAGGAGCAGCCGGTATCGGCTCACGCTGCGCTCGCCGGTCCGCAGCGGCCGCGATGCCCGCTCGAAGGTGAGAGGCTCGCGGGCCTCGGCCGCCCCCGTCTCGAGGACGTAGGGCACCTGCCGGTCGGCCTCGTCCACGATGCGCAGGTCCCCCAGGTCGGGCCGCAGCGTCGCGAGGTCCCCGGCCGCCAGGGTGACGGCGTAGAGGTCCTCGCGCCCGCCCAGCGCCAGCGTCCGCACCGACCGCCACCGGTGGACTTCGACGGGGGCGCCGCGTGGCGGGGCGAACGGCAGCGGGGCCGCCTTGCGGTAGCGCGGGTTCTCCGCCTCGGGGCCCGCGCTCGCCGCCGCCAGGTCGCCGCTCGCGGCCAGCCGGCCGCGGACCGGCCCCAGGTCGTACAGGGGCGCCCGGGTGACCTCGTTGCCGTAGTACAGCGCGTGCGGTCCCGGGCCGCCGGCGAAGAGCAGCCGGACGGCCGCCCCCGCCAGCGACAGGCGCAGCCGACGGAGCGGCGGGCTGTCGCCGTCCTCCACTTCGAGGACGATCTCCCCCGCCTCCGCCCGGGTAGCGAAGGCCAGCGTCAGGCACTCCCCCGAGAGCGCCGCGTCGCGGAGCTGCACGCGGTACAGCAGCCCTTCGGCCAGCGGGCGCTCGTCCACGCGCCCCCCCCTCTCGCGCACCTCGAGAACCCGGACGCGGCGCGCGAAAGCGGCGTCGTCGGCCTCGAGGCGCAGGATCTCGAGGGGGAAGGTCGCCGGCAGGTCCAGGCGATACCGACTCGCCGACGCCTTCCTTCCGAGCGACGTCAGCGTCACGGGGCGCGTCCACTCCTCGCCTTCGGCCCGGCGAGTGGCGGTGACCTCCACGCCGCTGACGTCCACGGCCGGGGACCGGCGGTCGTCCGCAACCGTGAGCCGGAGGTAGCGGGCCCGCTCGGGGCCGCCGAGGGCGATGGTCGTGTGGCGCACGCGCGGCGTCCATGGCGCCTCGAACACCCCTGCGTCGTCCCGTAGGAGGCGCCACGCCGCGAGGTCGGCCGACGCCTCGAGGCGCACGCGCTTGGCGAAGTCCCGTGCGTCGATGGCCAGGCGCACGGTGTCGAACGTCCGGTCCTCGCCCAGGTCCACGGTCCACACGCTGCGCCCGCGGCCCTCCTCGGCGGGGCCCATGGGCTCTCGCCGGGTGTCGAGGAGGCGCCCCGCCCAGCTTCGCGTCGTCTCCCGCTCCACCACCCGGTCCACGACGTAGGGGACGTCGGCCCCGTCGGGCCCGACGAGGCGCACGTCGCGCAGGTCGGCCTGGCTCCGCGCGACGACCTCGGGCGCGAGCGTCAGTGCCGCGAAGCCGCCCTCGGTCCCGGCACCGGAGAGAACCACCGCGCGCCGATGGCGCCAGGCGGAACGCTCCTCGTCCCGGTCGGGACCCTGGGCCGCGACGGCGGATGGCAGAAGGACGACGAGCAGGATGACGACCGGTCGCTTCACTTCGCCTCCTCCCGCGCCGACACGAAGCGCTGGTAGAGCAGGGACACCAGGATCAGCGACACCCCCAGGCCGAGGAACGAGAGGATGCGGTAGAGGCCCGTGAGGTTCGCGAGGTCGTAGAGGAACACCTTGGCCACGGTGAGGAGGAGGAAGCCCAGGGAGATCATCCGCAGCGCCCGCACCTCGCGCAGGAGGCCGATCACCAGCAGGACCATGGCGTAGAGCCCCCACGCCACCGACATGGTGAGGTCCCGCTCGAGCTGGCGCCTCATGGCGAACTCCGCGTACGGGCCCGTGGAGAAGAAGTCCACGATCTCGAGGTTGACGAGCCAGAAGACCAGCAGCAGGCCGAGGAAGGCGGCGGCGGGGCCCACCCGCGTCGTGTCGCCCGCACGCCTCAGGAACCACGCCCCCGCGAAACAGCAGAGAGCCGACACGCCGTAGGTGTACAGCAGCCAGTTGACGATCGGGAACCCACGCTCCTGGTAACGCAGCACCTCTGGGTTCAGCAGCAGCCGCGCGCCGACGAAGGCGTACAGCAGCGCGCCGAAGAGCTTGAGCCCGGGATGCGGCAGGCGGCTGAACAGCCAGAGGACCGCCGCGGCCTCGAGAGCCCAGCCGAGGGTGATCCACTGCCGGTCGAGCTGCAGTGGGATGGCGAGGGCCACGAAGCCGAGGGCGATGGCGGCGAACAGGGCCAGGTACCGCAGGCGCAGGTGCTGGCCTCCGGCGTCGGCCGGCGACGCCGTGAAGCGCCGGGCCACCCCCGAGAGCGCCGCCACGGTGAGCCCCGCCTGGACGACCGGGAGCGCTCCGATCCACGCCTTCCCCCAGACGGCCACGATGGCCTGGTGGAGGGCGAGGAAGAAGGCGGGGCCGGAGAGCGCCGACGTGAGCCAGGGGAGGGGCCTCCCCCGCCACAGGCTGCGGACGGGGGCGGGGACGAGAAACGGCAGAGCCAGGAACGCCAGGAAGAAGGCTGCGTAGAGGGGCAACACGACGCCCACGTCCGTCGGGTGGAAGTAGCTCTCCTGCCAGACGACGGCGAAGAGCGCCGAGACCGCGAGCCCGACGGGCAGGAGCGGCGTCCAGTCCCTCCGCAGGACCGAGGCGACGAGGAGCACCATGGAGACGCCCAGGGCCGCGAAGAGCGGCCAGGGATCGCCTCCCCGCTCGGCGGACCCGAGGCACCCGAAGAGCCCCGCGAGGAAGACGAGGTTCGCCCCCACGACGGCCGCCTCGTCCTCGTCGGCGTTCACGGGCGCGCGGGAGCGGAGGGCCGCCACGAGGGAGAGTGCGAGGGTGAGGAGCAATCCGACGGCCAGGTTGCGCAGCAGCGTCTCGCCCGCCGCGTTGCGGAAGAACCAGATCTGGACGAGGACCGCGCAGGCGATGCCGCCGACGGCCGCGACGCCCGGGATCCGCTCCTCGCCCGTGCGCTCCACGAGCAGGCCGAAGAGAGCGGCCAGGAGGACCACGAAGGCCCAGGGCGGCTCGCCGAAGCCGCGCGCCACCAGGACCAGGGCGAAGAGACCGAGGCCGCCCAGCCCCACGAGGCCGGCCGCCTCCAGAAGGCTCGAGGACTCGAGCGCCTCGGGGGCGACGCGGGCGGCGAGGCGCTTGGGCGCGTTGAGGAGCGCCACGAGGGCGATGGCCGCGAGGGTCGGTCCCCACAGCGTCTCGCGCGCCAGCCCCTGGCCCGCCCAGAGCGGCAGCGTCAGCGCGGTGGCCAGGGCGCCGCCGAGAAGGAGCGGCACGCGGCCCCGGAGCAGCGCCACGGCCACGAGCGCCGCGTCGAGGAGGCCCACGTATCCGAAGAGCAGCGGCCACTCGGCCGAGTACGCCCGGTTCCCGGCGATGAGGACGGCGAAGAGGAACGGCACCGTGCCACCGAGGGCCCCGGCCTGGAGCAGCGGCTGCGAGTCCTCGGCGTCCTTCGAGAGGACCGGCAGCAGCAGGTACAGCAGCCCGAAGACCAGGAAGGCGGTGAGGCCCACGAGCATCTTCTCGGGCGCCATGAACTTCCCGAACCAGCCCAGCTCGATGACGAACGTGCCGGCGAGAGCGAGCAGGACGAGGCCGTGCCAGCGCTTCTTGAGCGCCACGGCCAGGAGGCCGACGTTGAGCAGCAGGATGTACGAGAAGAGGCCCACCGGCCGATCGACGCCCGTCGAGAGCGCGAGCGGGGTCGCGAAGCCGCCGAGGAGGCCGAGGATCGCCGTGAAGTAGGCGTCGTAGCGCACCGCGAGGACACCCGCCAGGACCGTGACGAGGCTCATGAGGGCGAAGGTGAGGGCGAGCGGGAAGAGGTGGTAGAGGCTGTGGCCGGCGAAGAAGGCCACGTAGAGGATCGCGATCCCGGCGCCCGAGACCGCATTCGCCGTCGTGGAATAGCCGCGGCGCAGGCTCAGCTCCGCCCAGGCGAGGCTGCCGACGCCGGCCGCCACCAGGGCCGCGATCCGGAGCTGCGGCGTGATGAGGCCCTGGTCAATCGCCCACTTGGCGAAGAACAGGCTCGCGATGACGATGGTGATCCCGCCGAGCCAGGCGGCGCCCTTGAGCCCCAGGAGGCTCTCCCAGTCGAACGAGGGCGGAGGCGCCTGGGGCGGCTCGGGCCGCGGCGGTGCCGGCCGGGGAGGTTGCGTCGGCGGTGGCGTGGGCCGGGGCGTCTCGGCGCCCCGCGCCGGCGGCCCGGGGGCTCGCACGGCGCCCGCCGCGGGTGGCGGAGCGGCGGGGGGCGACGGAGGCGCAGCCGGGACCGGTGTCGGAGCAGGGGCCGGGGGGGAAACGGGCGCGGCCGCGGGAGCGGCCTCGCCGGCCTTTGCCGCGGGATGCACGGCCGCGGCCAGCCTCTTGGCCAGGGCCTCCACACGCGTCTCGAGCGCCCCGATCGTCGCCTGCGCGGAGCGCAGGTCCGTCTGGACGCGCGAGGACCGCACCAGCGCGACGATGGCCAGCACTGGCGCCACGAGAGCCGCCAGCAACAACCCCAGGCCGACCAGGACGAGAATCGCCTCCACGGCCCACCCTCCTGCGGCCGAGACCGCCGGCCGCTCCACCGCCTTCAGGAGTACGGTACGGGCCCGGGCCGGCCGGCGACCGGCGCCCTTGTGACGGTTGCGAAACCGTCTACTTCCGGATCTCCCCCGTCATCGGGACGAAGCGTACCGGGAGGACGCTGCGCTGCTCGAAGCGGGTGCCGCGCCGCGTCAGGACCACGAGCTCCTGGTACTCGTCCCCCACCGGGATGACCAGGCGTCCGCCGTCCGCGAGCTGTGCCTTGAGCGGCTCGGGGATCCGAGGGGCGGCCGCCGTGACCATGATGCCGGCGAACGGCGCGGCCTCGGGCCAGCCCTGGTAGCCGTCACCCGCCCGCACCTCGACGTTCCGGTAGCCCAGCCGCAGGAGGCGCTCCTTCGCTTCGAGGGCCAGGGGCTCCACGATCTCGATGGTGAACACCCTGGCGGCGATTTCAGCCAGGACCGCCGCCTGATAGCCGGACCCGGTTCCGACCTCGAGAACGGTCTCGCCCCCCCTGAGGCCCAGCGCTTCGGTCATGAAGGCGACGATGTAGGGCTGGGAGATCGTCTGCCCGTGGCCGATAGGAAGCGGGTGGTCGTCGTACGACTCGGCGACGAGGCCCGGAGGAACGAACAGGTGTCGCGGCACCTTCCGCAGAGCCGCCAGCGCCTTCGCGTCGCGGACCTCCCGGGCCTCGATCTGATCCGCGACCATCCGCTCCCGCGCCTGCGCCAGCGCGGCCTCGTCGGTCGCGACGGAGGCCGGCGCGCAGGAGAGCGCCGAGAGCGCCAACAGGCGGGCCATGAGCATCGCCGGGGGGCTGCGAATACCCTAGTTCACCACAACTCCGCCGACCACGGCAACCGCCTGAGGGCGGGGTGCGCCGAGCGCGGTGCGTTTCAGCCGTCAGTACGCCTGCGCGAAGTAGACCTCGCGGGGCGACGGCTTCCCGCAGCGGACGCACGCGCCCGCCGCGGCCTCCCCCTCGGTGGGGATCACGCGGATCGTGGCTTTGGTCTCTTCCTTCACCTTGGCCTCGCAGGCGGCGTCGCCGCACCAGCCGGCGACGAGGAAGCCGCGCTTCGCCTCCATGACCTGCTCGAACTGGTCGTACGTCGTCACCCGAGTCGTGTCGTCGGCCATGAACTTCCGGGCACGTTCGAGGAGCTGGCGCTGCATCGCCCCGAGGCGCTGCGGGACCTCGACGGCGAGACCGGCCAGCGGGACGAAGGCCTTCTCCCGGCTGTCGCGGCGGACGAGCACGCACTGGTCCTTCTCGATGTCCTTGGGCCCGATCTCGAGGCGCAGCGGCACGCCGCGCATCTCCCAGTCGGCGTACTTGAACCCGGGCTGCTGTGTGTCCCGGTCGTCGAGGTGGACGCGCACGCCGGCCGCTCGCAGCACGGCCGCCACCTCACGGGCCTTGGGCAGCACCTGCTCGTTCCAGTCCCCCTTCCGCGGCGGGATGGGCACGATGACGACCTGGTGAGGGGCGATCCGGGGCGGGAGGACGAGGCCCGAGTCGTCGCCGTGGGTCATGATCATCCCGCCCACCATGCGGGTGGAGGTGCCCCAGGACGTGGACCAGGGCTTCACACGCTGCTGGTTCCGGTCCAGGTACTCGATGCCGTAGGCCGTGGCGAAGTGCTGGCCGAGGTTGTGGGACGTCCCCGCCTGGAGCGCCTTCCCGTCGGACATCAGGGCCTCGATGGCATAGGTGCGCAGCGCGCCGGCGAACTTCTCGGTGTCGGACTTCCGGCCCCAGACCACGGGCATCGCGAGGATCTCCTCCGAGAAGCTCCGGTAGACGTGGAGCATCTTGAGGGTCTCCTCCTCGGCTTGGGCCTCGGTCTCGTGGAGCGTGTGCCCTTCCTGCCACAGGAACTCCGTCGTGCGCAGGAACGGCCGCGTGACCTTTTCCCAGCGCACGACGTTGGCCCACTGGTTGATGAGGATGGGCAGGTCGCGCCACGACTTCACCCACTTGGCGTACATCGAGCAGATGATCGCCTCGGAGGTCGGTCGCACCGCGAGCGGCTCCTCGAGCTCCTCCCCCCCGCCGACGGTCACCCAGGCGCACTCCGGGGAGAAGCCCTCGACGTGCTCCTTCTCCTTCTCGAGGTAGCTCTTCGGGATGAACAGCGGGAAGTACGCGTTGACGTGGCCGGTCTCCTTGATGCGCCGGTCCATGTCGGCCTGCATGTTCTCCCAGACCGCGTAGCCGTAAGGGCGGATGATCATGCAGCCCTTGACCGGCCCGTAGTCGGCCATCTCCGCCTTGAGGACCACGTCCAGGTACCACTGGGAGAAGTCCTGGCTCTTGGGCGTGATCTCCTTGAGGGTGCGCTCTTTTTCCATGGTCAGCGGGGCCCCTCCTGGGCCTTGGGGAACACGAGGGAGAGGACGACGGACACGGCGATGACGCCGATGATGACGCCCAGGGAGATGCCGATCGGGAAGTGGCCGCCCCACAGTCGGTTGAGAATCACCATCTTGAGGCCCACGAAGACGAGCACGATCCCGAGGCCGTACTTCAGCATGTGGAACAGGTCCATGGCCCCGGCGAGCATGAAGTACAGGTTCCGGAGACCGAGGATCGCGAAGATGTTCGACGTGAAGACGACGAGAGGCTCCTTCGTCAGGGCGAAGATGGCCGGTACGGAGTCCACGGCGAAGAGGATGTCGGTCATCTCGAGGAACAGCAGCGCGATGAAGAGGGGCGTCGCGTGGAGGACGCCCCCCAGCTTCACGAAGAAGCGCTGCTCGTGGAATTCCGCCGTCACGGGGACGAAGCGGCGGAACAGCTTGATGACGGCGTTCTCTTCGGGAAGGACCTCCTTCTCGGGGGCGAACATCATCCGGCCGCCGGTCACCACGAGGAACGCCCCGAAGAGCCACACGACCCACTCGAACCGGAGCAGGAGCGCCCCAAGGGCGATGAAGATCGCCCGGAAGACGAGGGCCCCCATGATCCCGAAGAACAGGACCCTGTGCTGGTACTTCGCCGGGATCGCGAAGTAGTTGAGGACCACGACGAACACGAAGATGTTGTCCACCGAGAGCGAGTACTCGACGACGTAGCCGGCCAGGAACTCGAGGGCCGTCTGCTTCGCCGCTCTCGCCGCGTCGAACCCCGGAATGGCCGCGAGGCTCGGGTCCACGGGGAAGTGGTGGAGCATGTACCGGTAGAAGCCGTAGTTGAACGCCAGGGCCAGGCTCACCCACACGACGCTCCAGGCCGCGGCCTCCTTGACCGACACCGTGTGCGCCTTGCGGTGGAACACCCCGAGGTCCAGCAGCAGCAGGAGGAGGACGAAGACCGTGAAGCCCGCGTAGAACCACCAGTGGTCCTCGAACGGGAAGAGCCGGACCTCGTTCAGCATGGTGCTCTCTCGGGAACCGGCGCGCCCACGTCCCCGAGGCGCGGCCGGCCCCCTTCGAGAAGCGTGTGGCCCAGGAAGCGGTCGTCGGCCCGGGGGAAGTCGCCGCGGAAGTGCCCTCCCCGGCTCTCTTCGCGGAACAGCGCCGACACGGCCATGGACCACGCCACGTCGGCGAGGTTGCGCTCCTCCGCGGCCTCGCGGTCGGCGGGTGGCGAGGGGGCCGTCCGGCGGACCTCCTCGAGGAACGCGATCAGCCCCCGGAGCCCGCCGGCGTCCCGCTCGAGGCCGAGGCCGTCCCAGGCGCGCCGCTGGATCTCCTGGCGCCGGCCCGCGGCGGCTTGCGGCGTTCCGGACGCGGGCGGGACGTCGGGCCCGACCCGCGCTTCCGGGCCGTCGGCCACCATGGCCTCGGCGGCGCGGGCACCGAACACGAGCCCTTCGAGGAGCGAGTTGCTGGCCAGGCGGTTCGCGCCGTGGACCCCCGTGCCCGCCGCCTCGCCGGCGGCGTAGAGCCCGGGGAGCGTCGTCCGCCCGTGCAGGTCCGTGGCCACGCCTCCCATGACGTAGTGGGCGGCGGGCGTCACGGGGACGGGATCCCGGCTCACGTCCACCCCGTAGCGGAGGCACGTCGCGTGGATGCGCGGGAAGCGGCTCCGCACCCGCTCCGGGTCCAGGTGGCGCAGGTCGAGTGTGACCGGGCCGCGTCCCGCCCCGTTCTCGCGGAAGATCGCCCGCGCCACCTGGTCACGGGGGGCCAGCTCCTCCGTGAAGCGCTCCCCCGCGCCGTTGCGCAGGTGGGCGCCCTCACCCCGCACCGCCTCCGAGACGAGGAACCGCGGGGCGCCCGCCACGGCGAGGGCCGTGGGATGGAACTGGACGAACTCCATGTCCAGGAGCACCGCGCCCGCCCTCAGGGCCATGGCGACCCCGTCGCCGGTGGCCACCGGCGGGTTGGTCGTCTCGGCGAAGACCTGTCCGGCGCCACCGGTCGCCAGCAGCGTGGCGCGGCCGAGGACGGTGGTCTCGGAGCCATCCTCCTCGAGGAACCGGCACCCGACGACGCGGCCGGCGTCGAGGACGAGGTCGCTCGAGCAGGCGAAGGAGCGCACGCTGACGTTCTCGGTGACCCGCGCCCTCTCGAGGAGCGACCGGACCATCTCCCAGCCCGTGGCGTCGCCGAGGGCGTGCAGGACCCGATTGCGCGAGTGAGCCCCTTCGCGGGTGAAGTGAAAGCGCCCCTCCTCGCGGTCGAAGCGCGTTCCCCAGGAGGCCAGCTCGCGGATCCGCTCGGGCCCTTCCTCCACCAGCACCCGGGCCGCGGCCTCGGAGACGAGGCCCGCCCCCGCCGCGAGCGTGTCCTGGAGGTGGAGCCCCGCGTCGTCGTCGGGCCCCAGGGCGACGGCGACACCGCCCTGGGCGTAGCCGGTGTTGCTCTCGGTGGGTTGGTCCTTGGTCACCACCAGGACGCGCCCGTGCCGCGCGAGGCCCAAGGCCGCCCGCAGCCCCGCGATCCCGGAGCCCAGGACCAGAAAGTCCGCCCGCAACGTGTCTCCCTTCATCTCTTTCACCCGACGGCTCAAAGATTCGGATTCTATCAAAAGAGCCCTTGACCCGCCTTGGACCGCGGTGCTACCTTTTCTGGGCCTCTCGGAACGCGATCCCCTCGCCCTCCCTTCGTCTCTCCCAGAAAGACGACCGAAGTGAAGAGCATCGTCTGCATCGTCGTGCTCGCGACCGCCCCCGTCTCGGCCCGCGACGAGACCTACACGTACACCAACGAGGACCTCGAGCGGGTCGCGCCCTACCGCGACCAGATGGGAGCGTGGACCGTCGACGGCCCCGGCCCTGGAGCCGGCAAGGCCCCGACCCCCGACCGCCAGGCGACCGCGCAGGAGGCCACCGAGCGCCGCTGGAGGCGCGAGGCGCGGCGACTCCAGGAGCGTCTCGCCCCCCGGAAGAAGCGGGCGGACGAGCTCCGCCAGAGGATCGAGGAGCGCCGCCACGCGACCGGCGCGCCGTGGAAGGACCCGCAGCGCGAGCGTCTCGAGAGCGAGCTCGAGGCCGTCGAGTTCCTGATCCGGCAGGCCGAGGACGCGTTCGAAGAGCGGGCGCGGAAGGCCGGGGCGCTCCCGGGGTGGATCAGGTAGCCGGGTCCCGTGTGCTATCCTGCCCGCCTGTGATCGAGATCCCCGTCGAGCTGGGCGCGCGGCGCTACGCGGTGAGCATCGGCCACGGCGTGTGCGGCCTCCTCCCGGAGATCCTGTCGTCGTTCCGCGGCCGGCGGATCGTCGTCGTGTCGAACAGCCGCGTGTGGTCGCTCCACGGCCCTCGCGTGGAGAAGCCCCTGCGAGCGCTGGGCCCGCTCTCGCGAGCCCTCGTCCCCGACGGAGAGCGTCACAAGTCCCGGGAGACCCTGAACGCGCTCCACGACGCGTTCCTCGACGCCCGTCTCTCCCGCGACGGCCTCGTCGTGGCCTTCGGAGGCGGCGTCGTCGGGGACCTGGCCGGCTTCGCCGCCGCCACGTACATGCGCGGCCTGGACTGGATCGTGGTCCCCACGACCCTCCTCGCCATGGTGGACAGCGCCGTCGGCGGCAAGGTCGGGATCAACCATCCCCGGGCCAAGAACCTCATCGGGGCGTTCCACCAGCCCGGTGCAGTGGTGGCCGACCCGGCGCTCCTCGCCACGCTGCCGCCCCGCGAGCTGCGCAGCGGCGTCTACGAGGTCCTCAAGTGCGGGGTCCTCGGGGACCGGGCGCTCTTCAAGGCCCTGCAGCGCGCTCCGCAGGGGCTGGCCGGGTGGGAGCGCATCGACACGGAGAACGCCATCGCCTCGGCCTGCCGGATCAAGGCCGAGGTCGTGGAGAAGGACGAGCGCGAGGGGGGCCTGCGCCGCGTCCTGAACCTCGGCCACACCCTCGGCCACGCGCTGGAGGCGGTGACCCGCTACCGCCGGTTCACCCACGGCGAGGCGGTGGGCTGGGGGCTCGTGGGCGCCGGCTGGATCTCCCGCCGGCGCGGCCTGCTCAGCGAATCGGCCTTCGACGCCGTCGCGGGGGCGGTGGATCACCTGGGCCCCCGGCCCCGGGTTTCGGACCTCTCGCCCGAGCGGATCCTCAAGGCCGTGGGCCACGACAAGAAGGCGCGGGGCGGCCGCCTCACCTTCGTGCTGCCCACCGGCGTCGGGCGCGTCGTCGTGCGCGACGACGTCCAGCCGGCGGAGATCGAGCGCGCCCTCGAGGTGATGGCCGCCCGGGAGGCGCTCCTCGGCTGACGTCGGGCCTACCGCTGGCCGAGGAGGAGCAGCAGGAGCGCCTTCTGGGTGTGGAGCCGGTTCTCCGCCTCGTCGAAGACCACGGACTGCGGCCCGTCGATGACGTCCGCGGCCACCTCTTCCCCGCGGTGGGCCGGCAGGCAGTGCATGAACACGGCCTCCTGGACCGCCACGGCCATGAGCTCCGACGTCACCTGGTAGCCGTCGAAGGCCTGCCGCCGCGAGTCCGCCTCCGCCTCCTGTCCCATCGAGGCCCAGACGTCGGTGTAGACGAGGTCGGCGCCGGCCACGGCGGCCCTCGGGTCGCTGGTCACCACCGGGATGGGTGTCCGGGCCTTCTGGGCGTCGCGGGCGGAGCTCTTCACGATGAGAGGATTGGGCTCGTAGCCGTTCGGGCAAGCCGCGGCGAACGACATGCCCAGCTTGACGGCGCCGATCATCAGCTCGTGGCACACGTTGTTGCCGTCCCCGACGTAGGCCACCTTGAGCCGCTCGATCTCCCCACGCCGCTCGCGCAGCGTGAAGTAGTCCGCCAGCGCCTGGCAGGGGTGCAGGAGGTCCGAGAGCCCGTTGATCACGGGGACCGTTCCGTACTTCGCCAGGTCGAGGATGTCCTGGTGGGTGAACACCCGCGCCATGATGCCGTCCACGTACCGCGAGAGCACCCGCGCCGTGTCGGCGATGGTCTCGCCTCGATGGAGCTGGATGTCGTTGGCACCCAGATAGAGGGACGTCCCTCCGAGCTGGAACATCCCCACCTCGAAGGACACCCGGGTCCGGGTGGACGGCTTCTGGAAGATCATCGCGAGCGACTTGCCCTCGAGGGCCCGGGCGTAGGCCTTCGGGTCGGCCTTCATCCGGCCGGCCAGGTCGAAGACCTCCTCGATGTCTTCCCGGGAGTAGTCCTTGAGTGAGAGCAGGTGCTTCTGTTTCATCCGCGTCAGAGGCTCCTCAGGACGTCGGTCAAGTCGGGCTTGCCGATCTCCTGGAGCTCGTAGCTGACGCGCAGGGCCGGCTTGGTGATCCGGATGATGCGGCGCAGGTCGATGGGCGTCGCGATGAGCACGAGATCTGCGGGGGTACGCTCCACGGTCGCCTCGAGGTCGCGCATCTGCTCGTCGCCGTAGCCCATGGCGGGTAGGAGGGTCCCGATCTCCGGGTAGGTCTCGAAGGTCCGGGTGATGGAGCCGACCGTGTAGGGGCGCGGGTCCACGATGTCGGCGGCGCCGTGCTTCATCGCCGCCACGACGCCGGCCCCGTACTTCATCTCGCCGTGGGTCAGCGTCGGGCCGTCCTCGATGGCGAGGACGCGCTTGCCGCGGATCGCCGACGGGTCGTCCACGAAGATGGGCGACGCCGCGTCCACCACCGTGGCCCGCGGGTTGACCTCGTGGATCGAGCGTCGGACCTCGGCGACCCCCGCGGCGTCGGCGGTGTCGATCTTGTTGATCACGACGACGTGGGCCCGGCGCAAGTTCGCCTCGCCGGGGTGGTACGTCGTCTCGTGACCCGGGCGGTGGGGGTCGGCCACGACGATCTCGACGTCGGGGAGGTAGAACGGCAGGTCGTTGTTGCCGCCGTCCCACACGATGACGTCGGCCTCCTTCTCGGCCTCGGCCAGGATCGCCCCGTAGTCGACACCGGCGTAGATGACCCCGCCCGAGGCGATGTGGGGCTCGTACTCCTCGCGCTCCTCGATCGTGCAGCGGTGCAGGTCGAGGTCCTCCATCTTCGCGAAGCGCTGGACCCGCTGGCGCACGAGGTCCCCGTACGGCATGGGGTGCCGGATCGCGACGACGCGCCGCCCCTTCTCGCGCAGGATCCGGATGACGCGGCGGGTCGTCTGGCTCTTGCCGCTCCCCGTGCGCACGGCGCACACCGAGACGACGGGCACCCTGGCCTTCAGCATGCTGGCCCTGGGGCCGACGAGGCGGAAGTCGGCCCCCGCGGCGAGGACGATCGAGGCCTTGTGCATCACGGTCTCGTGGGAGACGTCGCTGTAGGAGAAGATCACCTCGTCGGCGCCCAGCTCCCCTACGAGGCGCGTCAGATCGGACTCGGGGTGGATGGGAATCCCCTCGGGATAGCGGGGACCGGCCAGCTCGGGGGGATAGCGCCGCCCCTCGATGTTGGGGATCTGGGTGGCCGTGAAGGCCACGACCAGCGACCCCGGCTCGTCCCGGAAGACGGTGTTGAAGTTGTGGAAGTCGCGTCCCGCGGCCCCCATGATGACGATGCGCCTCGGCACGTGACCCTCCTCCGTGGACCGGCGGCCATCATATCGGCCGCGTTCCCGGCGAGTCAAACAACGTGGTTCAATGGGTGCGATGAAGATCGCCGCGGTGATCCTCGCCGCAGGCGAGGGGCGGAGGATCGGCGGGCCCAAGGCCCTCCTCCCCCTCGACGACGCCACCTTCCTGTCCCGCTGCGCGGCGCTCGTGGCCCGCCCCGGCGTCGACCTCGTGATCGCCGTGCTCGGCCACGAAGCGGCGCGCGTCGCGGTGGAGGCGGGCGCGCCGGCGGGGGTGCGCCTGGTCGCGAACGCCCGCTACGGCGACGGCATGCTCTCCTCCGTGCTCCGGGGCCTGGACGCCGCCGAGGAGGCGGGCGCCGACGCCGTCCTGATCCACCCTGTGGATCATCCCCTCGTCTCACCCGAGACCGTGGATCGCGTCGTGTCGGCGCTCACCGCAGGCGCGGTCATCGCCGTGCCCACCCACGGCGGCCGGCGTGGGCATCCGGGGGGCTTTGCGCGGGTCGCGTGGCCGGCGCTCCGCGCCGCTCCGCCGGACCGAGGCGCCCGCGCCGTCCTCGCGGACCATCCCGACTGGATCGTCCACGTCACGGGCGACGCTGGCTGCGTGGCCGGCATCGACACCCCGGAGGACTACGAGCGCGTCCGCGGGTCCCGGCGCCGGCCCGCACGTTGAGGGTCAATCCTTGAGGGCAGCCTCGCGGGCCGAGAGGCGGTGCTCCCGGAGGAGCCGGAGGAACGCGGTGTGGGACAGCCGGCGCAATCCGCACGCCCGCCGCCGCTCGCGGAGGGCCGAGGGCGCTCGCGCCGCGGCCGAAGCGTAGGCGCGGAGGACGACGACCACGAGGTGGGCGAACGAGCGCTCCTGCGCCAGCCGGCCCGCCGCGCCGCGTCCGGTCAGGGCACCCCACGCCTGCAGCGCCAGCCGCAGCGCCGTCCACCCCGGGCTGAGGACGACGAGGGGCCAGGGGAAGTGCTTCAACAGAACCAGCACGCGGTTGCGCTCCACGTGGAAGGCCTTCAGGCTCGAGTACGCGCCGGCGCTCCGCGAGTAGTGGTGATGCG
The DNA here is from genome assembly GCA_016199625.1 of Acidobacteriota bacterium. Lineage (GTDB taxonomy): Bacteria > Acidobacteriota > Vicinamibacteria > Fen-336 > Fen-336 > JACQGI01. Next base: position 20,854 of record JACQGI010000015.1, read on the forward strand.
CCACGGCCCGGGGCGCGAAGGCGCACTCCCAGCCCGCCAGCCTCCCCCGGAGGCCGAGGTCGGCGTCTTCGCCGTAGAGGAAGAAGGACTCGTCGAAGAGGCCGATCTCCTCGAGCATGGCCCTCCGGTAGAGCGCCGCGGCGCCGCTGGGGAACAGGGCCTCCGACTGGCCGTCGTACTGGCCGCGGTCGGGCTCGAGACGCCCCCGGCCACGGTTGAGGCCGTCGGGATACAACAGGTGCCCAGCCGTGTCGATCACGTCTCGGCGGGCGTAATCGAGGACCTTGGCGGCGACCATCCCGACCCTCGGATCGCGGTCCGCGGCCGCCACCATCTCCACGGCGAAGCCCTGGGCCGCGACCGCGTCGGCGTTGAGGAGGATGACGTGGCGCCCGCGGCTCTCGCGGATGCCCGCGTTGTTGCCGGCCCCGAAGCCGAGGTTCCGCCCCATCCGCAGCACGCGCACGCGCTCGCCGAACCGCCGCTCGATCTCCCCGTCGGAGCCGTCCCTCGACCCGTTGTCCACGACGAGGACGTCGAGCCCTTCGAGCGACTGGTCGAGGAGACTTGCCACGGCCTCCTCGACGAAGCCCCTGCCGTCGTAGTTCAGGACGATCGCCGTGGCCGCGCAAGAGGTCACGGCGGGCCGAGCTGCTGCTGCAGCCGGACGAGGGCCTCGGCGTCGGCGGGGTCGAGCTCGAGCCGCGAGGCTTCCTCGAGGAGGGCGCGGGCCCGGACGAGCTCGCCGCGGCGGACGAGCACCGCGCCCAGGTTGATGCGGGGCTGGGCGAGCGCGGGGTCGGCGGCGATCGCGGCCTCGAACTCGGCGATGGCCTCCTCCTCCCGACCCAGCGCGGAGAGGATCATGCCGAGGTTGTCGCGGATCCGGCCGTCGTACGGCAGGGCCCGGACGGCCCCCCGCATCACGGCCTCCGCCTCGCGGAGCCGGCTGGTCCGGAGGTAGAAGACCCCGAGGTTCGTCCATGCCTGAGCGGCGTTGGGCTCGAGCGCCGCCGCCCGGGTGTAGGCCCACTCGGCGCGCCGGTCGCCGCGCGCGGCGTACGCGTTGCCGAGGGCCAGGTACGCCTCCCCCGCGAGCGGCGCCCGCGCCGCGGCGTCCTGCCAGGCCCGCACCGGATCCGCGAGGACCCACTCGTACCTCACGGCCACTCCCGCCCAGACGAGCAGCAGCGCAAGCGCGAGGCCCCGCCGGCGCGGCCACAGAGCCCCGCCGAGGGCGTACGCGACTCCCGCACCCCCGAGGTACGCGCGATGATCGGCGACCATCTCCTTGAGCGGAACGAGCGACGACGACGGCAGGAGGGCGATGCCCATCCAGAGCACGGCGAAGGACCAATCGGCCAGACGCCGGCGCAGGGCGAGCGCGCCGGCGGCCACGCCCAGGGCCGCCAGCCAGCCCAGCAGGGCCCAGCCCTGCGGCGGCCAGGCGGCCGGCTCCTGCCCCCGATAGAAGGCCGGATCGAGCGGCACGAGCGTGCGAAGCAAGTAGGCCGGGAAAACGGCGATCTGCGTCGCCAGGTAGGTGCCGCGATCCAGCGCCGGGGGCGGCAGCCACGAGCCCGTCGCCGCCGCGCGCGCCGCGAGGCCGAGGACCGGAAGGACGAGAAACGGAACGTGCCGGCGCGCACGCCCGACCAGGCCGGCGGGATGCTGGTCGGCGACGAAGAAGAAATCCAGGAGCAGCAGCAGGAGCGGGAGGGCCGCCGCCTCCTCCTTGGTGCCGAGGGCCAGGAGGAAGAGGGCGAGGGCACCCGCCCGCCAGCGCACCGACGGCGACTCGAGATCCCGCACCGCGGCCCTCAGGGAGGCCAGCACGAAGAGGGCGGCCAGCCCCGACGAGCGGCTCGAGACGTAGGCCACGGTGTCGGCGGCCATCGGCGTCACGGCGAACAGGCTCGCCCCGAGCAGCGCCGAGCCCCCGGGCTCCCCGCGCCGCGCGCGGCGCCCCATCCACTCGAAGAGCGACGCGAGCAGCGCCGCGGTCGCGGCGTGGACGAGCACGTTGACGAGGTGGTAGGACCACGGTTCGCGGCCCGAGACGGCGAAGTTCAGCGCCCACGTCAGGCTCAGGACCGGTCGTGCCGGATCGGAGCGCAGCACCGTGCCCAGTCCCCCCTCCTGGATCGCGCGGTTGTCGAGGACCGTGTGCTGGTCGTCGTAGAGGAAGCCACCCCACAGCGACGGGAGATAGGCGAGAGCCGCGAGAAGGGCGGCGCCGAGGGGCGTGCGCCACGTGGCTCCCGCGGTCACAGGGGCGCCGTCTCACCGCCGCGGCGATCGGCGAGGGTCGCGTAGAGAGCCTCGTGGGCCGCGGCCGCCTTCTCCCACGTGAGCTGGCTGCGGGCGAAGCCGGCGACCGCGTGGGCCTCCGCCTCGGCGATCGCACGTCGCTCCAGGCGCTCGCTCACGGCTTCCGCCAGGGCGACCCCGTCGTCGGGCGGCACCACGCAGCCCCCGGCCCGCCGGAACCACTCGCCGCACCCGTGGCCTCCGGCGACCACGGCGCCCGTCCCCAGGAGAGCCGCCTCGAAGGGCGACAGGCCGAAGGCCTCGCCCACCGCCGGGTGGACGAGGAGGTTCGCCGACGCATACGCCGCCGCCAGGGCGTCGCCGCCCAGGACCCCGCGCCAGCACACCCGCTCGTCGAGGTCGTGAAAGCGGCGGCGAAAGGCCTCGCCGAAGGGCCCCACCAGGTCGAGTTGGACGCGGGGCAAGGCCGCCAGCAGGTCTCGCAGCCGGTCGCCCCTCTTCTGGGGGCTGTCGTTCCCCACGAAGAGGAGCCACGCTCCCGGGCGGGAAGCTCCCGGAGCACCGCCGGGGGCCTCGACGCCGTTGGGAACGACCACGGCGGAGCGCGGGAGGTCGCGCGCCTCGGCCTCGCTCACCGCGACGACCGCCGCCGCGCCGTGGAGGAGGCGGCGCCCCGCGCAGAGATCGAGGATGCGCTTGGCCACACGATGCCGGCCGTGGTCCGGGAACGTCCCGTGGGTGGTCAGGACGTAGGGGATGCGCGCCCGCCGCATCACGGCCCCTGCCGTCAGCGCGAACCCGCTCCTGTGGCCGTGGACGTGGGCCACGTCGGCGGTCCTCGCCTCGTGGCGCAGCAGGGCGGCCAGCCGAGGGGCCCACGGCACGAGCCAGCGCACGAGGGCGCGCGGCGAGTCGAGCCTCAGCACGCGCACGCCGCCCAGACGCTCCTCGTCCGGCTGGCGGCCGTCCACGCGCGCCGTGACCACCGTGACCTCGTGACCTCCCCGGGCCAGGGCGCGGCACAAGCCGGCTGGTGCCCGCGCCATGCCGCCGAAGGCCCAGTCGGGCTCGTAGAACGGCGTCACGTGGACCAGCCGCAAGGCTCGCCTCACGGGCGCGCTCACCGGGGGCCGGCGGGACCGCCTTCGATCCCCAGGGCGCGCATGCGGCGCGAGAGCGTCGAGGCGCCGATGCCGAGCTTCTCGGCCGCACGCCCCCGGTCGCCGCCGGCCTCGCGGAGCGCCCGGCGGAGGGCTTCTCCCTCCGCCGCCTCGGCTGCCCTCCGGGTCACCTCGGCGAGGGTGCCGGACAGGTCCAGGACGTCCGCCAGGGTCGGTCCGTCCTCGCGGGCGCCTCCGAGGCGGAGGTGCTCCGGGAGGATCCGGTCGCCGTCGCACAGGATCACCGCACGCTCGATGCAGTTCTGGAGCTCCCGGACGTTGCCGGGCCACGAGTGGTCGAGGAGCGCCCGGCGGGCCTCCTCGGACAGCTCGAGCCCCCGCCGACCGACGTCCGACGCGAACCGCTGCAGGGACGCCTCGGCGAGGAGGGGGATGTCGCCGCGGCGCCGGCGCAGCGGCGGGATCGTCACCGGGAAGACGGAGAGGCGGAAGAACAGGTCGTCGCGGAACTCCTTCCGTGCCACCGCCTCCTTGAGATCGCGGTTCGTGGCCGCGACGACGCGGAGGTCCACGGTGAGCGTCTGGACCCCGCCGACGCGCTCGAACTGCCTCTCTTGCACGAGGCGGAGGATCTTGGCCTGCAGGGAGAGCGGCAGGTCGCCGATCTCGTCGAGGAAGAGCGTGCCTCGGTGCGCCAGCTCCGCGCGGCCGGCCTTCCGGGCGTGGGCGCCGGTGAAGGCCCCCTTCTCGTGGCCGAACAGCTCGTTCTCGAGCAGGGCCTCGGGAATCGCGGCGCAGTTGATGGCCACGAAGGGCCCCTTGGAGCGCGCCGAGAGCTGGTGGAGCGTGCGCGCCATGAGCTCCTTGCCCGTGCCGCTCTCGCCGAGGATGAGCACGGTGGCATCCGTGGCCGCGGCGCGCTGGATGGCGAGCAACGCCTCCTTGAACGCGGGATCCTCCCCGAGGACCCTCGGCAGGCCGAACCTCCGCTGCTGCTCCTCCTTGAGCAGGACGTACTCCGTGAAGAGCCGGCGCCGCTCGACGGCCCTGTCGAGGAGAAGGAGGAGGTGGTCGGTGTCGACGGGCTTCGTCAGGAAGTCCGCGGCGCCCTCCTTCATGGCCCGGACGGCCTCGTCCACGGTCCCGTACGCCGTCATGACGAGCACCGAGGCCTGGGGGTCGGCCTCGCGAGCGGCCTGCAGGACGTCGAAGCCGCTCCCCGCCGGCAGGCGAAGGTCGGTGAGGACCACGAGGTAGCGCGAGCCCTGCAGCCGCCGCCGCGCCTCGTAGGCGTCCGCCGCCTCCTCTACGGCGTAGCCCCGCGACTCCATCGTCGCGCGCAGCATGGCCCGAAGCGAGTCCTTGTCCTCGACGACCAGGATGTCGGCCACGGTCGGAGCGGGGAGACGCGCGCGAGGGCCCTCAGGGCTCTCGAAGCCAGCCGGGTGGGATGCCCTTCCTCCGGGCGTCCTCCTCGAGCTCCTCGAGCTCACCCCGGGCCTTCGCGACGGCCTCGCGGGCCTTGGCGAGGTCTTCCTCGAGAGCCTTCCGCTGGGTGTCGGCCGTGAGAAGGTGGTAGGGGTCCTGCTGCAAGGCGTCGCCGGGGGCGGGAGGACTCAAGGGCGAGCGCAGGCTCCGGATCTTCGCCTCGACCTCGGCCACCTTCGCTTCGGCCTCGCGGAGGGCCTGGCGCCGGCGGCCGACCGCCGACCGCCAGTAGTCCTCGGCATCCGGCAGCCCGGCGGACGGCGCCGCTCCCTGGGAGCCGGGGACCTCGCCCTCGGACGCCGCCTCCCCGGGCGGGCGATCGGCATCGGAGGCACGCCCCTCCTCCGCAGCCGGAGGGGCGGTGGACCGCGCCGGAGGCCGCACAGGCCGTGGCTTGCCCCTGGCCGGGGCTGGAGCGGGTCCCTCCTTCTTCTCCCCGGCCTGCTCGAGGTCCTCGTCGGTGTAGGTCTTGGCCGCCGGATCTTTCTTCTTCTGGCGCTCCTTCTCGGCGATCTCGGCGAGGCTCTGGGCCGAGGCCGAGGGCGGCCCCGGGACCGCCAGGACGAGGAACAGGGCGAGGACCCGCATCGAAGTCGAACCTCAGGAGGCCGAGGAGCGCTGCTCCTCGAGCGCCGCCGCGCGATCCACCAGCCTCTTGGAATCCGGCGCGTTCGGCGCGAGGCGGGCGTACTCGCGGTATTCCCGGGCCGCCTCCGCCAGCCGTCCGACCCGCTCGAGGAAGCTCGCCAGGTCGCGGTGGAGCCCGGGGACCTCCGGCTTGCGCTGGATGCCGGCCCGGATCAGGCCGATGGCCTCGTCGTGGCGGCCGTTGCGGACCAACAGCTCACCGAGCTGGCCGCGGCTGGCGGCGTTGTCCGGGTCCCGGTCGAGGACCCGCCGGTACGTCTCGAGGGCGGCGTCACGCTCTCCGGCGTTCGCGAGTGAGCCCGCCAGCTCCGAGAGGATCACGGGGCTCCCCGAGACCTCGGCGGCGCGCGCGAGGAACGGCGCGGCACCCCTGTAGTTGCCCGCGTGGAAGTGGAGCCCCGCCAGCTCACGGAGAGCTTCCACGTGGTCGGGAGCCAGGGAGAGAGCGGCCTCGTAGCGGCTCACCGCCTCGAGCCGCCGGTTCGTCCGGGCGAGGGCCCGGGCCGCCTGGAGCTGGTACCCGATCTCTCCGCGCGAGAGGTCGGCGGCCTGGACGTAGTGGCTGACGCCCTCCTCGATCGAGCCGGTCGTCCAGAGGGCGTGTGCGTAGTAGTAGTGGACCGTGCCGTCGAGCGGGGCTTCGTCGAGCGCAATGCTCAACTCTTTCAGAGCCCCGGCGAAATCCCCGCGATCCATCATCCCGATCGCGTCAGCCAGGCGATCGCGGCCCGGCTTGCGAACCTCGAGCGACGGAGGCGGCATCTGCGCGAGGGTCGAGGGACCGGCGAAGATGGCCGGGTCGGGCCGTTCGGGGGGCTTCTCGGCCCAACGGGACGCGAAGACGGCGCCGGCTCCGAGGAAGCCGAGAACGGCCAGGGTGGCGAGCCACGAGCCGAGCCCGGGGCCCTCGACCGCCGGAGCTTCCGGAGCGACGGCGGCTTCCCCGCTGTCGACCTCCACGCCCTGGAGCGACTCGCCGCACCGGACGCAGAACTCCCACTTGGCCTTGTTCCGGGCCTGGCAGGCGGGGCAGATCCGGACGTCGCCGGCTCTCATGGCACCTTCAAGTGTACCACCGTGTCAAGGGCGCCTGAAGCTCTTTCTGAGGTGTCGCGCCTCAACAGCGCGCCCCCACCCCGTGTTGGCGGGGTGGGGGGCTCCGTTTTCCAGCGGATCAGAAGTTGCGGCAGACCGGGCTTCCCGTGGCGATCTTCGTCGGCACCACGTTCGGTGGCGGCGGAGGGCCCGGAGGCGGCGTCGGAGGCGGGCCCGGGAACGACACGCCGGCTCCCCCGCCTGCAGGCGGCGGGCCGGATCGGCTGCCGCTCAGGCTGACGGTCACGCTGCCGCCCGTCGTCGAGACCCCGCCGGCCTTCTGGCCCTGGATGACGTACGAGAGGTCCGCGACGCCGTCGCCGCTGAAGTCGTAGCCCGCGGAATAGCCGCCGGCCGCCCCTGGGTCGGAGATCACGCCGAAGAGGATCGTGTCGAAGCTGCTCAGGCAGTCCGCCCCGGCAGGGACGAAGCGGCTTCCGACGTAGAGGACGAGGCCCTCTCCCGCGCTGGTGTACCCCGTGGCCGGCCTCGCGACGTTGCGGAAATCGGAGGGAGGGCCGGTCGGGTAGTCGATCGTGAACAGCTGGACCCCCGCGACACCGCCGTCGTCGCGATAGCCGTACATCCGGAACGGGGGGTTCAGGCCGTCGGGGACGCGGGTGTCGTTGCCGGACCCGAAGAACACGTGGGGCTTGTCGCCCAGCTTGAGCAGCGCCGGCCCGTCGGCGATGGGCTGTGTTGGCCCCACGTCCGCGAAGAGGGCGCCGCTCGTCGTGCTGAAAGCCCACACGCGGCCGTGGAGGTCCGGGATGAAGACGCGCGTGACCTGCCGGATCGTGGACCGCAGCGTCACTCCGGGCGGATCCAGGGAGAACGGGTTGTAGGCCGCGGGGCCCGCGACCAGGGCGTTCTCGGGCACGAAGGTCCTCGTGCCGTCGCCGACGTCCTGGGCCAGGAGGGCGTCGCCGGTGATGGCGTCGAGCATGTAGAACGTCGCGCCTTCACCCGGCAGGTCGCCGTAGCCGGAGCCCGTGAACACGCGCCAGGCGTCGGACTTGCCCGACACGTCCCCGACCGCGGGGACCGACCAGGTCTCGCCCATCCGGGCGAACTCCGCCGGCTGGGCCGCGTCCGGGTTGCCTCGGCTCCACATGACCCACGGCGGGTTCGTGTCCAGGGCGGCGTGGGTGTAGGGGCCCGGCGAGGTCACGTCGAGGGCGGTGTAGAACTTGCCGCCCTTCCCGCGCCCGAAGACGAGCATCCGCCGCCACCGGCCCGTGAACGAGAACGGGGACGCGCCGAAGGAGTACCCGTCGACGTCGGGCACGAACACCTCCGCGAAGCGGAGCGACGAGGCGACCATGTAGACGTGCGGGTCCCGGAGCTGGCCCGGGTTGATCATGTCCTGGATCTTGCCGAGCTGGTCGTAGGGGACGAAAGACCACAGCTCTTCGCTGGTCAGGGCCTGGAACGCGTGGACCCCGTCGTTGGCCGCCTGGTAGACCACGGTCATCACGGGCTTCAGCTCGAGGTTCGTCCGCGCCTGGGCGACCGGGTCGTCCTTGTCGGGGTTGGCGAGCCCGAACCCGAGGTGGTTCTCTGCGATGCCGAGCCCCTCGGTATCGCGCCGGCCGTCGCGGTACAGGACGTACTCCGGCACGTGGCCCGATGGGTCCTCGCCCAGCGGCGGCCCGATGACCGCCGGCGTCGTGAACGTCGAGTCGAGGAGCAGCCAGCCGCGGTCCCGGTAGAGGATCGGGAGCCCGGGGACGTCCAGGGCGCGGACCGGCTTCCCGTCGCCGGAGCGGTTGTCCACTCGCGCCCCGGCGATCCAGGCCAGGAGGATCTGCCGCGCCTCCTTCCGAGCCGCGTCCAGGGCCAGGGTGGGGTTGGCCACGGCGTCGCACTCGGGCGGCAGGGGCGTGGCCGGAACGGCCGCCCCGGTGTCCGGATCGGTGAAGGGTCCCGCGGAGGTGCAGGCGAGGAGCTGCGTCTGCAGGTCCGTGAAGCTCAGGACGGGGTTGGACCCCGGCCCGATCCCCAGGGCGTCGTCGAGGGGACCGACGGTCCCGATGGGCGGGTCGATCTCGGCGATCCCGGAGTCGAGCCCCGTCTGGTTCGGCGGCCAGAGGGCGACGACGTTCCGCCCCTGCGGGGACGAGGCGTCGAACTGGACGTCGGGGGACCCGCTCCTCGCGAAGGTCCCGTTGCCGTTCGACGTGAAGGCGCGCCGCTTGATGAGGGCGCCGTTCGCGGTCGGGTCCTCGTTCTGGATGCCATCCACGGTGGCCCCGTTGTGCAGCTCGAAGAAGGTGAACTGGTTCACCTGGCGGCCCGAGCCGCGCACGTTCTCCTCGAGGACCGACGAGACCTGCTCGAACAGCGTCTCGGCCGCGTCCCAGTTGCCCGAGAAGTTGACGTTGGGGACGGGCTGGAGCGTGCCGTCGTTGAGGAACGCGAAGAGGTGGCCCTGCCAGCCGGGCAGGCCGAAGGTGCTCTGGTAGATGATGTTCACCCTCTGGTTGTAGCGCGTCGTCGGATCGAGGGGATCCTCCAGCTCGGGCGTCACCGCCAGGTCCTGGATCAGCTCGAACACCGAGCCGACTACCTGGTTGGCGGCGGAGAAGGCGCCCGTGGAGATGGCGGTGTCGAGGACCGCCTGGAGGGCGGCGATCAGCTCGTCGGCGTTCGCCGCGGGGATGGCGTCCCGGGCCCCGCCCGATCCCGCCCGGGCGATCAGGTCGAGGGTGCCGGTGTTGATCGAGAGGCCGATGACGAAGGTGTAGACCGAGGGGTTGCCGTTCGTCGGGTTGAAGAGGCGGTCCGCGGCCGCCTCGGCGTTCCCGCCGCACGTCTCGACGCCGTCCGTGAGCAGGACGACGAAGTTCTGCTGCCCGGGGATGGTGCTGGGGAACACCGCCGCGAAGTTGTTGTAGACGTAGTCGAGGCTCGCCCCGAGCGGAGTCGAGCCCGCGGAGAGCACGCCCAGGACCGTGTTGGGGTCGAGGCCGGCCGTCGTGGCGGGGTTGGTGTTCGCGAGGGTCGGATAGGGCGCCGCCGACGTGGACGTGACGGGGGTGATCCCGCAGGGAATGCCCACGGGGTTGCCGCAGCTCCCGTCGATCGGCAGCTCGTCCTTGAAGCGCGACAGGATCGCCGGCGTGTTGTCGGCGGCGCAGGAGGCCACGCTCGCGAGCAACCGCGCGCCGGTGCAGTTGGAGACCGAGCTGTTCCAGGTCCCCGAGGTGTACCAGAACGTCGTGACGCTGCCGGCGCTGTCCTCGTGCTGCATGCACGGGCGCGCGATGTCGGAGAAGCCGTCGGGGTCCCCGACGCCGTCACCGTCGGCGTCGGGCAGGTTCTTGTCCGGGTCGTCCGGGAACAGCGCGGCCGGCGGCAGCGGGCAACCCGCCGCGCCGGACACGGGGTCGGAGGCGCTGGTCGTGCCCAGCAGGACGGTGTCGCTCACGAACCCGCTGCTCAGCGGCGGGGGATTCGTCGTCGTGTTCCAGCGGAAGCGCACGTTGTTCCGGAGGAAGCGCGACCGCAGGACGCGGCGGCAGGGCTCGGCGGTGCAGGCGCCGCCGGCCGTGTCCTGCGTGAGGATCCGGTTGATGCTCTGCAGGCTCTCGTACACGTCCGCGCCGTTCGCGCCGTCGTAGTTGCTCGCCGTGGTGGAGCGCGTCGTGCGGAAGAAGTCCGGGGCGGCGCCGCCGGTCCACGTGTCGCCGCCCACCTGGTTCGTGACGTACGTGAGGACGCCGGAGCGGCCGTCGAAGGTCGAGTTCGGAAGGAACTTGTCGTCGTTCTCGGCGAAGTAGCTCCCGAGGCCGAAGTTCACCCGGGCCTTGTTGGCGGACACCACGGTGTTCAGGGCCTTCTTGGCCTGGTGCATCTTGCCGCTGAAGTCGTCGCCGCCGAGAGGGAGGATGTTGGAGCCCGGCTCCATCATCGAGCCCGACGTGTCGAGGATGATGAACACGTTGGGCTTGATCTGCAGCTTCAGGATCTCCAGCGGGTCGATGCCGCCGGGGGCGGCCGTCAAGGCCCCCCGGTCCCCCGAGAGGACGAGGACGAGCGCGGCGGCGAGGCCGGCGAACCCGCCCCGCAGGAGGACCCGTCTTCCGAGGCTCATGGTCGTGCGACTCCCTTCACGAGTGCGCGCCGGGAACGTGATGCGCATGACTCTTCCTCTCCGCTCAGTTGTTGGTCACGGTGCAGCGCCAGTTGCCCGAGCCCTCCGACCCCCCGCTCTCCTGCCCCCCCTGGTCGCACTTGTTGGAGTTGAGGGCCATCTTGGCCTCGAGGATGCGCACGGCCCGGTTGCGGTGATAGGTCTGCTCGAAGGCGCCGCCCCAGGCCGCAGTCACCAGCGGAGCCGTTCCCTCGACGGTCATGACGAGCGCTTCGTTCGACGGGTCGTCCACGGGGTTCCCGGCCGCGTCGAACATCGTGTCGCGGCGGATCCAGATCGTGAAGTTCCCCGAGACGCTCGTCCCGTGGAACGTGCTCACGTTCTGGAACGGGTAGGCGAAGTTGAACGAGTCGAAGACGACGCCGTAGCCCTGCTTTCCAATGGTGTCGCAGGTCTCGTTCTCCCAGCTCCGGGTGGGCTCGTCCAACAGTCCGTTGCGGGTCCCCAGACCAGGGACGGGAACGCCGGGCCGCTGCGGCGGAGGGCCCGCCGGGATCGGGTTCCGGGGTGTTGGCAGGAGCGCCTCCCACGACGTGAACGAGCGCAACTGCCCCTTTCCGACCTCGAGGCCCGCCTCGGCGATGTACTGGGCCTGCTGGCCCAAGCGGTAGTTGCTGGAGATCTGCAGCTCCGTGGTCGTCGTGACCGAGAGCGTGATGCCGAGGAACGTCAGGAGCAGCAACGCCAGCATGGCCAGGATCAGGGCGAAACCGGCTTCCGGCCGTCGGTCATCGGTCATGAACCACCTCACTGCCACTGGGGCGGGTCCGCGAGGCCCATGTAGTTGAGCGCGGCGCGAGGCGAGCTGACGCTCGTGAGCCGGGCGCGCAGGGCGGCCGGCCCCGTTGCCGTCGCCGCTCCGCGTTCGTTCACCGTCCGTGCGACGAGGGACACGCGGACGTCGCGCGTGAGCGTCGCGTAATTCGGCTCCGCGACGGCGCCGGGAGTGTCTGCCCAGCCAGGGAGCGGTCCTCCCGCCGGGCCAGTCGCTCGGTACTGGACCTGCAAGTCCTCGATGCCGCGGGCCAGGAGCTGCCAGATGTCGGGATTGCCCGGCCCCGCAGGGACGTAGGCGGCGTCGTTGGTGCTGCGTCCGCCCAAGGGGCTCCTCCAAAGACTGGGGATCCCTTCGTCATCGAGGGCAATCTCATACCGGAGGATCTGGACAGTCGTCATGCGGTTGGGCCTTTTTTCCGGCGGGCAATCTTGGATCTTAGTGGGCGGATTGGTGTTGTTGGGCTCGTAACACTGCAGGTTCGCCACGCTGTTGATGTCGCAGAAGTTGGCGTCGTTGCAGAGGCCTGGGGGGAAGTTCACTTTCTCACCGGTGCCTCCGTGGATCCTGTGAGCGAGTCCCATCTTCGCACCCGCATCCCCGTAGCCCACCAAGACGAAGGAGTCGTTGCTGTAGCAAGTCGGAATCGAGACGGCCATGTTGAGGTTGCCGCCGCTATACGCGCAGTCGGGTCCGGGGCACGGCCCAGCCTTCGTCTGGACATCCGGGCACTCCCCCGTGTTCCCGAAGATCTCCAGGTGGTCCGTGTTCACAGCGTCGGGCCCCGCCGGGCCCACGCCGTTCAGGTTGTCCCCGAACGCCTGAAAGAAGGCGCCCATGCCCACGCCCGCGGTGGCGATGTCGCGTTGCATGACGTCCATCGCCACGCGGACGGCCTGCTGCATTTCGGTGATCTCGGGCGTGCGCCGGAAGGCGGTCTGCCCCGAGGACATGAGCCCGAAGATGGCGCCGCTCACCACGAGGGTCACGACCATCGCCACCATCAGCTCCACGAGGCTGAACCCCGCCTGCGATCTCGATCTCGTCGGCATCATGCCTTCCTCCGCGCGAGTGCTCCGACGCCACCCTAACGTCGCCGCGTGCATCTCTAGGCCCCGGGGTTCGGGCACCCCGTGAGGGTGCACGTGCGCCACGCGGAGAAGACGGAGCTGGACCGGGGGTCGGGGCCTTCCCGAACCGTTCCGACGTTCAGCATCAGGTCGGACTGCACGGTGACGTGGACCGTGTCCGGAATGGGCCGGGTGATCACCCAGCGCGTCCGGATGGTCCCCATGTTGGGGATGTCCCGGTAGAGGTTGAAGGTGGTCGCCTGGCCCGTGTTCGGGTCCACCACGCAGTTGTCGCCGGGGTTGACCTCCCGGCACGCCGCCACGCCCTGGTCCGCCGTGAGGCTCCCGACGGTTCCGCCCGTCCCGACGCCGAGGTTCAGGAACGGGATCGTCTTGATGCGCTCCATCACCTCGGTGGCCTGCGCGACCGTCCCGGTGGTCCGGTGGGCGACGGTGTTCGAAGTGCCTGCGACCAGGAACAGGTTCGCGATGGCCGCGAGGCCGAAAACCAGGATCAGCACGGCGATCAGGGCCTCGATCAGCGTGAAGCCCGCCTCCGCGTGACGCCGCTGCACTGCCGGTCTCATTGCCACCCCCGCTCGATGCGAACACGACCGCCCTGCGCCACGGTGATGAACATCCGCAGCCCCGTGCGCGTCTGCAGGACCGAGATCTGCCCGTCCCCGTTGGCGTCGCCGGACACGTAGTTGGTGCCCGCATCCAGCTCCGGACAGGGCTCGTTGGCGGTGTCAGGGACGCACATCGCACCCAGGCGGGTGAAGCGGAATCCCCGGTCGGTCGCGCCCGCCGTGACGTCGAAAACGACGCCCACGGGCAGCCGGCGCAGCGGTCCCACCTGGTCGGGATCGTTGAGGAGGTTCGTCGTCGTCTGTCGGACCCCGGCCCCGGCCGCCTCGACGATGTCCTCCATGACCCACCGGTAGGCGACCTCGTTCGTGGGATTGCCGTCGGTGTTGGGGGCGAGGACGATGAACAGGACGCCCTTGTTCACGTTCTTCATGATGGCCCGCGTGCGCGCGGCCTGGATCTCGGACGCCACCCCCTGCGCTGCGCCCTGGATGGTGTAGACCTTGATGTAGTTGGCGACCGGAGGACCGGCGACCGCCGCCAGGGTCGCGATGATGGCCACGACCACCAGCAGCTCCACCATGCTGAAGCCGGCCTGCCACCGCTGCGAGCGTTCAGCGAGTTTCATAGCAGCCTCCCCTTAAGCAAGGCGCGTACCCCTGCGGCGTTGCCTCCGCAATTGACTGATGAGAGGAATGTTATCACGAACCGCCCCGTTGGGATGGTGACTCCGGCGGAGCAGCGTCGTTACGGCACGTAACGTCTCGGGCCGGTCCCCGGCATGGGAGCCTCACCTCGACCCGGAGGCCGTGGGGGGAGACCGGCGCGAACGTCAGATCGCCCCCGTGAAGGCGGACGATCTTCAGGGTGAGTGGAAGGCCGAGTCCCAGGCCTCCGGGCTTGGTCGTGAAGAACGGCTGGGGTGAAGCGGGGCTGTCGGGCGGGAGCCCCGGGCCGTCGTCGGTCACCGCGACGAGCAGCGTCTCGTCGGTCGTGCGCGCCGACGCCGTCACGTGACCGCCCGCGCCGGCGGCCTCGCGGGCGTTCCGCAGCAGGTTCTCGAAGGCTCGCTCGAGCAGGTCCTCGTCCCCCACGAGGTCGCCCCAGGCGCCGGAAGGGTCGAGGGCCACCTCGGCTCCGGGCTTCCGGCATTCCCGGGCCGCAATCCGCGCGAACAGCCGGCCCGGATCGAAGGTCGAGAGGGACAGGCGCTCCTGCTTGACGAAGTCCAGGAAGCGCCGGACCACGGTCTCCAGCGCCTGGCACTCCTCGCGGATGCGGCCCGCCGCCTCCGCGGCCTCGGCCGGCGACGGGGCGGCCTCGACGAGCTTCGCGTAACCCAGGATGGTGCCGAGGCCGTTGCGCACCTCGTGGGCGATCCCCGCCGTCAGCTCCCCCGCCCGCGCCATCGTCTCCAGGTCCTCGAGGGCGTCCTCCATGCGCCGGCGCTCGGCCTGGTGCTCGCGGGTCCGCGCGGCGTCGTGGGCCCGGAGGCGCTCCATCGCCTCCTCGTAGGCCTCGAGCGCCCGCGGCGGCGCCGCCTCCTCGCGGCTCGGGAAGAGGACCGCCGCTGCGGCGAGCAGGAGCACGAGCAGCGCGACGCCATGGCCGACGAGGATCTGGCGCCGCTCGCGCAGGTCGTCGAGGAGATCGGGGGCGCGGGTCGCCAGCCGCAGGACCAGCGTCGCGTCGCCCGACCGGAGCGCCAGGTAGGTGAAGAGGCGGGCCTCGCCCTGGACGATCGGTCCCACGGTCACGACGGCGCCGTTCCGGACGAGCTGCAGGTCGCCGGCGCCGGGCCAGTGGCCGATCGGTGCGGGCCGAGGCTCGGAGAAGACGGCGCGGCCCGAGAGGTCGAACAGCTCGAGCTCGGAGGCGAGCGCTCCGACGAGGACCTCGTCGGCGGCGCGGCGCCAGGCCACTGGACCGCCGGGCTCGAGGGTCGCCGCCAGGTGCCCCCGAGCCAGGAGGATCGATTCCCGGAGGTTGCGCACGACGCGCTCCCTGAGGCGGCTCTGCGAGCGCAGGGTGTGGACGAGCCCCTGGATCTCGAGGAGCCCGAGGACGACCACGGCGAAGCCGAGGGCCAGGCGGGTCCAGAACGTGCGCCGATCAGCCACGGAGGACGCCCTTGTACCACGCGACGACGGGATCGCCCCACAGGAGCACGAAGAGGCCCGCGACGCCCAGGAACGTGCCGAGGGGAAGGGCGTGGCGGAGCCCGCGTCCCTTGGCGGCCATGAGCCCCAGCCCCACGAGGGTGCCGGAGAGGGTCGCGACGAAGACGGTCAGCAGCAGCCGCTCCCAGCCCAGGAACGCACCGAGCATGGCGGCCATCTTCCAGTCCCCCTGCCCCAGGCCTTCGATCCCCCGGGTCGTCAGGTACGCTTCGGCCACGAGGGCGAAGGCGGCGTATCCACCCGCCGCGGCGGCCAGCGCGCCGAGGGGCCTCGGCCCGTGCGGCGGCCCCGAGAGGAAGCTGCCGACGAGCCCGAGGGCGATGCCCGGCAGGGTCACGCGGTCGGGCAGGATGTGGTGCTCGAGGTCGACGAGGGCGAGCACGAGGAGCGCGGTGGCGAACGCCATGGCCAGGACGGCCCGCGGCGTGACGCCCCAGGCCGCGGCGATCGCCAGGTAGATGAGGCCGTTGAGCGCCTCGACCGCCGGGTAACGCGCCGAGATGGGGGCGCGGCAGGAGCGGCAGCGCCCCCGGAGCAGCGCGTAGCTCAGCAGGGGAACGTTGTCGAGCGCCCGGATCGGCGCGCCGCAGGCCGGGCAGCGCGAGCGCGGCGTGACCACCGACTGCCGCAGGGGAAGCCGGTGGATGCAGACGTTCGCGAAGCTGCCGACCACGAGGCCGAGGGCCAGCGCCGCCCACGGCCAAAGGACGCCCAGGGTGAGCGCCAGCGCGGAAGCCGACTCGGTCATGTGCCCCGATCATAGTGCAACGACGCCCGCCGCGGCGACGCGCGAGCCGCGTAGTATCATCCCCGCGGTGCGCGGCCGCGACAAGCTCCTCGGGCTGCTCGGCATCGGCGTCGGCGCGTCGTTCGTCGCCTCGATGCTCGCCTCGACCGAAGGCCACGCGGTTCCCCAGGTGGTCGACCTCTACGTGGTGTGCCAGTACGCCAAGGCCATGGCCGAGGGCCACCCGTTCCAGTACAACCCCGGAGAGCCGCCCTCCACTGGAGCCACGAGCCTCCTGTGGACCGCCGTGCTCGCCGGCGCGCACCGTCTCGGGATGCGCGGGGAAGGGCTCGTGGCCTTCGCCGTCGCGGCGGGCTTCGGCCTGTACCTCGGCGCCACGGCCCTCGCGCGGCGCATCGCCGCGCGGCTGGCGGGAGACCGCGAGGGCACGCTGGCCGCGGCTCTGGTTCTCCTGGGCGGTCCCGTGGTCTGGGGCTTCCTGTACGGATCGGACACGGGCCTCACGATGGTCCTGGCCCTGGCGCTGCTCGATCGGCTCGTCGCGGAATGGAGGCCCGGAGCCCCGCGGGGCATGGCGGTCGCCGGAACCCTCCTGAGCCTGACGCGGCCGGAAGGGCTTCCCGTGGGAGCGCTGCTGGGCGCCGCCTGGAGCCTCGGACCCGGGCGCGGAGCGCGGCTTCGGACCCACGTCGTGGCCTGGCTGCCCGCGCTCGCGGGTCTCGGGGTCCTCGCTCTCCAGCGCGCGCTGACGGGGCACTGGCTCGGCAGCGCCGTCTCCGACAAGTCGCTC
Source organism: Acidobacteriota bacterium (assembly GCA_016199625.1). Classification (GTDB taxonomy): domain Bacteria; phylum Acidobacteriota; class Vicinamibacteria; order Fen-336; family Fen-336; genus JACQGI01. The sequence goes on from JACQGI010000015.1 coordinate 37,784, forward strand.
TTCGCCAACTACGGCCCCGGCGACGGTCTCGCGGTCGTGGCGGAGTACCTCGTGGACGTCGTGCGCGGGCTCCTCCTCGGCTTCTATCCGTCCCAGGCCCCCGTCGGCTTCGCGAGAGGCTGGGCGGCCGTCTACTTCCCCCCCCTGGGCCTCGCCGCCGTCTTCTTCGCTCTCGCCCACGGGCCCGACGAGATCCGCAGGCCCGCCCGCGCGTGGGCGGCGGTCGTGGCGCTCGTCGTGGCGCTGCTCTCGCCCAACGTGTTCCTCGGCGTCCACTTCAATCGCCACCTGATGTGGGCCCTCCCCACCCTTCTCGCGCTGGCTGCGGCGGGCCTGGGAGACGCCACGCGCTGGGCGGCGCGCGGCGACGCCGTCCTCGAGAAGCGCCTCTTCCGAGGAGCGGCGGGCGCGTGGCTCGTGCTCGGCGCCCTGTCCACGCTGCGCTTCGCCACGCTCTACGGCGAGATGTCCGGGGAAGTCTACCTGCGGGACGTGCGCACCGCCGAATGGATCGCGGCCAACCTGCCGAAGGGCGTCCGGATCGCCAACCTCGCGACGAGCGTGGAGTACCTCACCGGCCACCACAACGTGAACCTCCACGGCGTCACGAGCCCGGCCTTCTTCGGCAACCGGACGGCGGAGCGGGAGGCCGGCGTCGTCGAAGCCCTGGGCCGGCTGCCTGCCGCCGAGCGCCCGGGCCTCCTCCTGACCTCGGTCTCCGCGCAGGACGCCTCCGTCGCCATGCAGCACCTGGTCGAAGGGCCGCCCCTCTTCCGCTCGACGAGCCTCTCCGACGAGCTGGTCGTCTACAGGATGCGCTACGACCTCGTCGACCGGAGCCGCGAGCTCCTCCTTCCCGCCAGCCTGTCCGCCGTGGCGCAGCTCGCAGAGACCGACCGCCTCAACGTCTGCGACAGCCGCGACGAGGCGGAGCACGGCTATTCCTGGAGCTCGCGCCTGGCACGGGTGCAGCTCAACGGGGCCGTGCGCGTGGCTCCGGACCCGGGGGCGGGCCTCGTGATGGACGCCGGGCGCGTGATCGTCGGCCACGAGTCCTTCGGCGTCCGCACCGCGCCCGGGCGGGATCTGGTGGTCGTGCTGCGGACGGCCGCCGCCGCCGAGGCGACGGTCTTCCGGACACAGGGCCGGGAACGCGTCGCCCTCGAGATCCCGGAAGGGGGCGTCCTCGTGGAGGTGGACGGCCAGCCGGCGGGGCGCTGGTCGTTCCGCCCTCGGGCCGACTGGGACGAGCAGGTCCTCCGGATCCCCGGCCGGCTCGTGAAGGCGAGCCGCACGCGACTGCGCTTCGCCGGACGCTACGCGTCCTTCCGATACTGGTTCTTCCAGTGAGGGCCGGCGCGGCACGAGCCTGCCCGGGAGTTGTGATAGCTTTCGGGGGCATGAGAGCGCCGGCGCAATGAGCCTCTCCGGAAAGCGCGTCGTCGTGACGGGCGGCGCGGGGTTCCTGGGGAGCCACGCAGTCCAGGCCCTGCGCGCGCGCGGCGCCCGGGAGGTCGTCGTCCCCCGGAAGAGGGACTGCGACCTCGTGGAGCGCGAGGCCTGCCGCCGTCTCGTGGCGGAGACGCGCCCCGACGTCGTGGTCCACCTCGCCGCGCGGGTGGGTGGAATCGGCGCCAACCGGGAGAACCCCGGCTCGTTCTTCTTCGACAACCTGATGATGGGCGTCCAGCTCCTCGAGGAGTGCCGGCTCCAGGGGGTCGGCAAGATCGTCACCGTCGGCACCATCTGCTCGTACCCGAAGCTCACGCCGGTGCCCTTCCGCGAGGACGACCTGTGGGCCGGCTATCCCGAGGAGACCAACGCCCCTTACGGCCTGGCCAAGAAGATGCTGCTGGTGCAGGGCCAGGCGTACCGCCAGCAGTACGGGACCAACGTGATCCACCTCCTCCCGGTGAACCTCTACGGCCCTGGGGACAACTTCGACCCCTCCTCCTCCCACGTGATCCCGGCCCTCGTCAAGAAGGTGCAGGACGCCCTCGACGCCGGAACGGGCGCGATCGAGGTGTGGGGGACCGGAAGCGCGTCTCGGGAGTTCCTCTACGTGGAGGACGCCGCCCGGGGCATCGCCCTCGCCACGGAGTCCTACGACGGCGCGGAGCCGGTCAACCTGGGGGCGGGCTTCGAGATCCGGATCCGGGACCTGGTCGAGCTGATCGGGCGCCTCATGGGATTCCAGGGAGAGGTCCGGTGGGACCCCGGCAAGCCCGACGGACAGCCGAGGCGCAGCCTGGACACCTCCCGGGCCGAGAGGCTCTTCGGCTTCCGGGCGACCACGGGCTTCGAGGAAGGCCTGCGAAGGACCATCGATTGGTACAGGAACGAGCGATCCCGCACGAAAGCCGCCCGCTGACGGACCCGTACCTCGATGAGGTCCGCCGCTTCTATGAGGAGCACCACGAGCGGATCGAGCGGGCCCGCGTGGCGCGTCGCTACTTCTACTCGCGCCTCACCCGCACCCTCCAGGTGCGCGTCCCGCCGGGGCTGAGGGTCCTCGACGTGGGCTGCGGATCGGGCCACCTCCTCGCCGCCCTGCAGCCGTCCCGGGGCGTCGGGATCGACCCGTCGACCCGCGCGGTGGCGGAGGCGCGGAAGCGGTACGCCGGCACCCAACTGCACTTCTTCGAAGGCGACGGTGGTGACCCGCGGCTCCTCTCCCAGGTCGGCGGGCCGTTCGACGTCGTCGTGATGGTGAACGTCGTCACCCACCTCACGGACGTCGAGCGGACCCTCGAGGCCCTCCACACCGTCTGCCACGCCCGGACGCGCCTCCTCGTCTACAGCTACAGCCGGCTCTGGCAGCCCCTCCTGCGCCTCGCGGAGATCCTGGGGCTGAAATACCGGCAGCCTCCCGAGGCCTGGCTTCCCCCCGAGGAGATCAAGAACATGCTGGCCCTGGCGGACTTCGAGGTGGTCCGCCACGACTACTCGATCGTCATGCCCGCCGGGATCCCCGTGGTGTCGGATCTGCTGAACCGCTACGCGGGGCACCTCCCGGGACTCGAGTGGCTGTCGCTGGCCTACGGGATCATCGCCCGTCCCGCCCCGCACCGGTACGCCGGCCACCGGTCCTCGAACCCCAGCACCAGCGTCGTCGTCCCCTGCCGCAACGAGGCGGGGCACGTCCGCGCCCTGGTGGACCGCCTCCCCGAGATGGGACCGAACAGCGAGGTGCTCTTCGTGGAGGGGAACTCCACCGACGACACCGAGGCGGTCATCCGGGAGGTCATCGCGGCGAACCCCGGACGGCCCTTCCGTCTGCTGAAGCAGACCGGCCGGGGAAAGGGAGACGCGGTGCGCCTGGGATTCTCCCAGGCCCGCGGCGAGGTGCTCCTCATCCTCGACGCGGACATGGGCGTGGCGCCCGAGGACGTCCCGAAGTTCGTCCAGGCCCTGGTCCGCGGGAAGGGCGAGATGATCAACGGCTCGCGGATGGTCTACCCCATGGAGGGGCGCGCGATGCGCTTCCTGAACCTGCTCGCGAACAAGTCCTTCGCCCTGATCTTCGCCTGGATTCTCGGCCAGCAGGTCCGCGACACTCTCTGCGGCACGAAAGCGCTGTATCGGGAGGACTACGAGCGCATCGCGGCCAACCGGCCCTTCTTCGGGGAGTTCGACCCCTTCGGCGACTTCGACCTCCTGTTCGGCGCGGCGCGCCTGAACTTGCGGATCGCGGACCTTCCGGTCCGGTACCACGAGCGCCGGTACGGCGAGACCAACATCTCCCGCTTCCGGCACGGCTGGCTGCTGCTGCGGATGAGCCTGTTCGCCGCCCGCAAGCTGAAGTTCGTGTGAGCGCGTTGGGCTCGCGCGAGGGATCGTCGCCGGACCGCTGGCGGAGGGAGCTCGCGCACGACCGGAGGATCGCGTCGCGGGCGGAGGCGATCTGGGACTGGGACACGCCCGCGGGACGGCGGAGGGCCGACCGGCGCGCGGCGTTCTTCGTCGAGCACGGTGCCTTGGGTCCGGGCCGCCGGGCCCTCGAGCTGGGTTGCGGCACGGGCGTCTTCCTCGAGCGCGTGGCCCGGTCCGGGGCCGACCTGCACGGGCTCGATCTCTCCCCCGACCTCCTGGCTCGGGCCCGCGAGCGCGTGGCCGGCACGGCCAACGTGCGACTCGTGCAGGGGAACGCCGAGGCCATGCCCTTCCCCGACGGGTCCTTCGACGCCGTCTACGGCAGCTCGGTCCTGCACCACCTGGGCCTCGAGGCCGCGCTCCGCGAGGTCCACCGCGTCCTCCGACCGGGAGGACGCACGGTCTTCACCGAGCCGAACCTCCTCAACCCGCAGATCGCCGTGACGTTCCTCGTCGCGCCGAGGAGGACCCTCGGGCTCTCGCCCGACGAGATGGCCTTCACCAGGTTCCGCGCCCGCGCCCTCCTCGACCGCGTCGGCTTCACAGAGCCTTCCGTGCGCCCCTTCGACTTCCTCCATCCGCTGGTCCCGCCCTCGTGGATCGACGGCGTGGCCCGGCTCGGCTCGGCCCTCGAAGCCGTCCCGGGGCTGCGGGAGATCGCCGGCTCCCTGCTCATCCGTGGAACGAGACCGTAGGCCAGGGAGGCGGCCGTGAGCCGCGAGCGTCTGGAGGAGCACCGCCGCATCTGGAAGCGGAAGCCGGTCCTCGCGGACGTCTACGCCGTGTGGTTCGATGCCCTGCTCGGCGTCCTCCCTTCGCGCGGGCGGATCCTCGAGGTGGGGGCCGGGCCCGGCTTCCTCTCGGCCTACGCGCGCCGGCGGCGGCCGGAAGTGCTGTGGGTCGCCACCGACCTCGTGGAGGCGCCGTGGAACGACCTGGTGGCGGACGGCCTCGGCCTGCCGGTGCGCGAGGGGAGCGTGCACGCCATCGCAGCCCTCGACCTCGTCCACCACCTCGCCCGACCGGAGCGGTTCTTCCGCGAGGCCCGGCGGGTCCTCGTCCCGGGCGGAGTGCTGGCCGTGATCGAGCCGTGGCTCACGCCGTTCTCGTACCCGATCTACAGGTGGCTGCACCAAGAAGGCTGCCGCCCGGGCATCGATCCCTGGAACCCCTTCGGAGCAGCCGGCCGGAAGGAACCCTTCGAGGGCGACAGCGGCGTCTTCACGCGACTGCTCCGCCAGCCCCCCCCGGTCCGCTGGCGGGACCTCGGCCTGGGGCCGCCCCGCCTCACGCTCCTCAACGGCTTCGCGTACCTGCTGAGCCTCGGGTTCCGCGAGGCGTCGCTGCTGCCCCGCTGGCTCGCTGCGCCGCTGCTGCGCCTCGACGGACGTGCCTCCTCCCTGGCCCGTTACGTCGGCTTGCGCGCCCTGGTGGTGTGGGAGCGCCTCCCCAGCTAGGGCGATCCCGCCGCTTCCGGTGCCGCCCCGACGACCGGGACGGCGCCCGCGCGCCGGAGCCGGACGAGGACGGCCAGCAGGTAGGCGGCGAGGGCGACGAGGAGCAGCGCCTTGAGGCCGATCGCCATCGAGGCGAACTCGAGGAGGCCCCCCGTCACGGCGCCCAGGAGGTTCCACCCGAAGGCCGCGGCCGCCTGCTCGCGGTCGCGGAACAGCGCCGCGAACGAGAGGGCTGCGAAGAAGATCGGCGAGCCGACGAAGAGGATCGAGAGGGCCAGCTTCCCTGCAACGTCCGCTCCCACCAGGACGCGGGCCGGCACGGCGTAGGCCGTCAGCAGGGACACCACGAGGCCCCCCATCCCCCAGTGGAACGGCAGAGGCCGCGCCCGCGTGAGCAAGGTGCCGAGGAGGATGACGCCGAGGATCGAGCCGAAGACCACGGCGTTCGTCAGCCACGTGCCGCCCCAGGCCAGGTTCATCTCCGTCACCGACCGGGTCTCGAGGAGGAGGAATGCCAGGCCGAACAGGAACATCTCCCAGTCTGCCTGCCGTAGAGAACCCAGGCCGCGGCGCATCTCCCCCGAGGCCAGCGCGACGCCGAGCACCGTGAGGGCGCCGAAGGCTGCCATCAGCTTCAGGTAGAAGCCGTGGATGCCGCGCTGCCTGAGATAGAGAAACGGCCAGTCGTCGCCGGGCAGCTCGACGCGGGCCGTGATCCTCTCGAGGACACGGGGAGCGTCCGCGCGTCGTTCCGCACCGCCGTGGGGGGCGAAGGCCGGGCCGGCCATGAGGATCCTGTTGAAGAACCTGTAGTGGCGCGCCACGCCCAGAGGCGCCTCCCCGAAGACCTCCGTCAGCATTCCGACGAGGCGCAGGTCGATGTATTCGACCCCCACCATGTAGTACAGAACCAACCCGCCGTCTGGGGTCAGCCGATCTCGAGCGGCGCGCACGCAGTCGGTCGTATAAACGAAGTTGTCGAGACGCACATTGGACAACGCCGACAGCCGTGTCATGGAATCGAGAGTCCCGAAGACGATGAGGTCGTACTTCTCCGACGTCCGGTCGAGGTAGGAACGCGCGTCGGTGTTGATGACGCGGACGCGGGGCGACGCGTACGGCCGGTTCGGGTGCCGCAGCCCCATATCGAGGATCACCGGGTCGATCTCGACGGCATCCACCCGCTCGGCGCCCTCGTCCAGGAGCACCGCGACGTCGTTGCCCGTTCCCGCGCCCACGACGAGAGCGTTGCGCACACGTCGCCCTAGGAGGCCATAGGGAAGGTGGTAGCCGTCCCGCGTCGTCTGTTGCCCGCGTGTCAGCCCCTCGTCGCTCCTCCTGACCGGAGACGCCCACTGGTGCAGCGACCCGTTGGCCAGGACCGCGAACCCAGCCAGCTCCGGCTCCTGGTCGATCCTCAGGGCGTAATAGGGGCTGTAACGGTCGGCGCGCTCCGAGCGGCCGACGATCATCACGACCAGCGCCGCGACGAGAAGGTGAAACGCCTTGCGCCACGCCGGCCCGTTGACGAAGAACAGGCCGAACGCAAGGAAGACCGAGAACCACGTCACCGGGAATGAGCCGCTGAAGGACACGACGGCGAAGGACATCACACCAAGAAGAGACCCGAGGATGTCCCACGAGTAGCCGAGCAACGCGCTGGCCCGCGCCCGGAAGGCGTTCAGCCTGTCGGCGATCACCTGGCCGAGCGGCACGAAACTGAGCGTGCTGAGAACGAAAGTGACGACGAGGGGCAGCGCAACGTCCTGCACCACGGGTGAGCCCTGCGGGAGGTCGTAGTACAGCAGGAACAGGTGCTCGGAAGACGATGCCTGGGTGAAGGCGATCCGGCTCATGCCGGCTCCGCCCAGCACGACGGCGGCGAGCGAAAGCGGCCAGGCCAGAACCAACGATCGCCGGCGCGCCAGCAGGCATCCGAGTCCAAGGCCCAGGAACGCGCTCAGCAGGACCAGGTTTGGGAAGTAGGCGAGCACGCGAACCTGCCCCGGCAGCCAGCGGATGAGGGCGAGCTCCTGGAACAACGCAACGAAGGACGCTGCAGTCAGCTCCAGGGCCAGGCGCGCGGGGCGCTTGTCTCCCCAACCCATGAGGGCGGATCCTGCACAACCCGCTCCGCGAAGTCAAACGCCGGCGGCGACGTCGACCGGCGGTAAAGACGTGCACGGCGATCGAGGCCGGCTCGCGTGCCTCGAGCCGAGAGCGTTGACACGACCCGCCGTTCGCCTATGATGCGGCCCGGGGCTCCGCCGGAGCCCCGATTGGAGCGTGCATGCGACTCGGTCCTGTGGCCCGCGCCTGCGGCCTCGCGTTCCTGACGGCGGCTTGCACCCTCTGCATCCAGATCCTCGTTCACCGGGCGATCTCGGCGAAGCTGCTCAACAACTTCGCCTTCCTGGTGATCTCCCTCACGATGCTGGGCTTCGCCCTGTCCGGAGTGCTGCTGACCCGCCTCTTGCCGCGGTTCCTCTCGCGCCTTCCCGACGCGGTCACGACCTGCGCGGCCCTGCTCGTGCTCACCCTGCTGGGAGCCACGATCCTCTTCTACGACGCCGACATCTTCCAGGCCGCCCGCAACCGCCCCCACTTCGTCGTCCTCTTCCTCAAGACCATCCCCTACGCGCTCGTCTTCGCCGTTCCCTTCACGTTCTGCGGCCTGATCCTGGGCGCCCTGCTGTCCTCCCCCGAGCTCCCGACGCGCCGCGTCTACTTCTACGACCTCCTGGGCTCGGCGGTAGGCGCCTTCGCTGTGATCCAAGTGATCAGCGCCCTCGGCGTCGAGAACGGTCTCCTTCTCTCTTGCGCGGTGATGCTCACCGGCGCGGTGCTCCTCGCGCCACCGCACGGGCCGGTGGCCCGCAGCCTGGCGGCGGCAGCCGCGGTGGCGATCGCCTCGTGCGTCGCCTTCGAGGATCGCGCCTTCGTGATGCGGTATCCGAAGGGAACTGTCCTGGACGGGATCACGGCGAACGCGCGTGGCGAGTACGGGATCGAGACCGTCGTCTGGGACCCCGTGGCCCGGATCGAGGTGTCTCGGATCCGCCCCGTGGACCCCGAAAGGATGTTCTATCGGAGCCTCGTCGGGACCAACCAGGCGTTCCACGCGCGGTTCAAGCGGATGCTGACGCAGAACAACAACGCCTGGACGTACGCCGTGGAGTACGACGGGACCCGGGAGTCCCTCACGGGGATCGAGGAGACGATCTACGCCGCCGCCTACCAGGCCGCCTCGGTCCGGGCTCCGAGGGTCGGCGTCGTCGGCGTGGGCGGGGGCTTCGACATCCTGAACGCCCTGTACTTCGGCGCCTCCCGGGTCACGGCCGTGGAGGTGAACGCGGCCACGGTGTCCCTCCTGAGAAACCGGTACCGCGACTACTTCAGGCACTGGGTCGACGACCCGCGCGTGAACCTGGTCCTCGGCGAGGGGCGGCACTACCTGTGGAGCACCGACGAGACGTACGACGTCCTCCAGCTCTCCGGGGTGGACTCCTTCGCGGGGACGGCCGCGGCGGCCCACGTGTTCTCGGAGAACTACCTCTACACCGCCGAGGCCTTCGACCTCTACCTCTCCCGCCTCACCGACCAGGGCATCCTGAACATGATGCGCCTCGAGTACTGGCCTCCGCGGGAGATGCTGAGGGCCCTCGTGACGGCGGTCGAGGCCCTGCGCCGCGCCGGCGTCGCGCACCCAGCCGACCACATCCTGATGCTCACCGACACCCCGTCCCCTGTCTTCACGGCCCTCCTCGTCAAGAAGACGCCCTTCACGGCCGAGGAGCGAGGGCGGATCGTCGAGTGGGCGGACCGGAGCGCTCAGTTCGAGGTCTCGGCGGCGCCCGGCATGAGCCCCGAGGCGACCACGTACCAGCTGTTCCTGAGCCTCGACGACCCGAAGCGAGAGCGTGCCTTCGTGGCCGGCTATCCCTGGAACGTGGCACCGGCGGGAGACGACCGCCCCTTCTTCTTCAATTACTCCTTCTGGTGGCATCTCTTCCCCGCGGACTCCACGGTCTGGGCCAACACGCCGGTCATGGAGTACTCCATCCTGATCCTGGGTGGGGTCGTGGCCCTGGCGACCCTCGCCTGCATCTACGTGCCCCTCCGGCTCCTGGCCGGGCGCGCCGCGACGACCCCCGCCAGGAAGAGGTACGGCGTCTACTTCGCCGGGGCGGGGGTCGGCTACATGGCCGTCGAGATCGCCCTGCTGCAGAAGTTCGGCCTGTTCCTGGGGCACCCCAACTACTCGCTCTCGGTCGTCCTCGCGGCGCTGCTCCTGACGAGCGGCTTGGGCTCCCTTTTCTCGGCCCGGATCCTCTCGACGCTGAGGGAGATCCGCTTCGTCAGCTACGTCCTGGCGGGCCTGATCCTCGCCGAGTACGCCCTGATCTTCCCGCGCCTGTCGGGGCTCATCGGCCTTCCCTTCGCCGCCCGCGTCCTGATCGTGTTCGCCCTCGTCGCGCCCCTCGGCGTGTGCCTGGGCACGTTCGTCCCCACCGCACTCGACCGCCTGAAGCCCGAGGCCCCTTCGTACGTGCCCTGGGCGTGGGGCCTGAACGGGATCTTCTCGGTGTTGTCTCCCGTCCTGAGCATCGCCTTCTCCATGACGTCGGGGATCAACGCTCTGCTGCTCGGGTCCATCCCGGTCTACCTCGTCACGGGCTTCGCTCTTCCCTCCCTCGCCGAGGGAGCCGAGGCCGTGGCGCTCTCGAGGCGCGCCGCAACCAAGCCGGCATGAGGGCGTGAGCGGGCCGGGGGCCGTGCTCCGCGCCCTCCTGCGCCCGATCGCGTGGCCCCGCCCCGGCCGGGAGCACGTCCTCGCCCTGTTCGGCCTGGCCGCGCTCGTCGCCTTCCTGTTCCGGGGAGCGATCTTCGGAGGCGGGGTCCTCTTCCGCCGGGACATCAACATGGTGTGGCTGCCGCAGGTGGAGACCTTCGTCCACTGCGTGGCCGCGGGATCGTGGCCCTTGTGGGATCCCTTCTCGGGCTTCGGCCGGCCGCTCCTCGCCGATCCCCGGGCGGAGATCCTCTACCCGCCGACGTGGCTGAATCTCCTGATGTCTCCCGGCACCTACTACACGCTCTTCACGGCGATCCACCTCGTGGGCTCGGGCTTGGGCCTGTACGGCCTCGCTCGGCGTTTTGGGGTCTCGCGCCTCGGCTCCCTCTTGGCCGGCGCTGTCTGGATCACCTCGGGTCCCCTGCTGTCCCTGGTCTCCATGTGGCACCACCTCGCGGGCGCCGCCTGGATCCCGTGGCTTTTCCTCGCCGGGGACCTGGCCCTCGATACTGGCCGCTGGCGGCACGTGCTCCTCTGGGGCGCGTGTCTCGCAGCACAGATCCTCGCGGGCTCCCCCGACTTCACTGCCCTGGCCCTTCCTTGTGTGGCGCTCTACGTCGTCGTGCGCCGGCCGTCCTGGCGCGCGTCGGCGTCTCCGCCCCGCCGTGGGCCCTTGGCGATCGCCGCCCTGGCCGGGGCCTTCGGCCTCGCCCTGTCGGCCGCCCAGTGGCTCCCGACCCTCGAGTGGGCCCTGGCGACGGCCCGGCCGGTCCTGCGATACGAGGACCGCACGACGTGGTCGCTGCACCCCCTGGCCCTCCTCGAGCTGCTGACGCCCCAGACCTGGGCGAGCCTCCCGCTGCAGCCGTCGCTCGCGACCACCCTCCTCGGGTTCAAGGAGCCCTGGCTCCATTCGATCTTCTTCGGAGTTCCGGCTCTCGCGCTGGTGCTGGCGGGCGCGATCTCACGGCAGCCCCGAAGCCTTTTCCTGGCGGCCGTGGCCGTGGGATCCCTCCTCGTGGCCCTCGGTCGCTACGGCTGGGCCTATGACGCGGCGGTGTTCCTCATGCCACCCCTCAAGATGCTGCGTTACCCGGTGAAGGCGATGGTGCTGTCCGCCTTTGCCTGGTCCCTGCTGGCGGGCTTTGGCACGGACCTCTGGCGCAGAACGCAGGAGCGGCCCCGGCGCGTTTGGCTGCTGTCCGTGGTCGCGCCTCTGGGTCTCGTCCTGGGTCTCGCCCTCGCCGCCACCGCGGCCGCCGCTCACCGAGCCGAGGCCTGGGGGGCCAGCTTCCTGTCGGCCCCCACGGCCCTGCGAGGCGGGCTCCTCGCCCCCGTGGCGGCCGGCTTCGCCTCCACGGCGGCGGTCACGGGAGTCGTTCTCGTCCTCGCGCTCGCGGGGCTCCGGCGGCGGCCTCCGGGGGGCTGGCCGGCGGCCGCCCTGGCCGCCTTGGCTGTCGGCCAGCTCGTCGTGGCGCACCGCGACCTCCACGTGGTCGGCCACCGCGACCTGTTCCGCCTGCGGCCGCCCGTGCTGGCCTACCTCGAGGGCGAGGGCTTTCCCCGGCTCTACGTGTACGACTACTCCATCCTGACCGAGCCGCAGCCCCGATCCAACCCGCAGGCTCTCGAGGCCTACCGTGTGGCGAGAGTGCCTCTGGGCTGGACCTTCCCGGAGGCCCTCGTGCTCGGTGTCCACTTCTACCTGAACCCGCCGACCGCGGCCCGCTGGCGCCTCCCGGGCAGCTTCGACCACGACATCCTCGGATTCGAGCCCGTGCCGCTGGCGCGGCTCGTCGAATTCCTGCGAAAGGTCGAGGACACGCCGGGCCACGAGCGTCTCCTCCGCATCGGCGGCGTGCGCTACGTCCTGGCCCTCGTGCCTGGCGCCTGGTGGCGCGATCTCGTGCCGACGGCCACCGTGGAGGGCATACTCGAGCGTCCGATCCAGGTGCTCCGCGTCCGTGACCCGTTGCCGCGAACCTACGTCGTCGACGGTGTCCGTTTGGCCGACGGGGAGGAGGCGCAGGCCATGCTCGTCGATCCGGAGTTCGATCCGACGCGGGAGGTCGTCCTGCCCGCAGGCGCTCCCCGGACCGCCGGACCGTCGCCGCCCGGCACGAGTCGGATCCTCGCGCTAAGGCCGGACCACGTGACCCTCGAGGCCGATCTCGTCCGCCCGGGCCTGGCCGTCCTTCTCGACGCCTACGATCCCGGCTGGCGGGCCACGGTGGACGGCTCGCCCGCCGAGGTGCTGCGCGCCAACGTGGCCTTCCGGGCCGTGGAGGTCCCCCCGGGCCGTCACCGCATCGAGTACGTATACCGGCCGCGGGGCGTGAGAGCCGGCGGCGCCCTCTCCGTGGCTGCGCTCTTCGCAGGATTGCTCTCTGCGGCGATGGGCGCCAGGAGACCTCCGGAGGCCCCGTGAGCCTGTTGAGGCGGGCGGTTCGGATCCCCCGCGCCCCGCGGGAATACGTGGCGGCCGTCCTGGGGCTCCTCGTCCTCGTCCTCTTCCTGTTCCGCGACGTGGTCTTCGGCGGCCGCGTCCTGTTCTTGCGCGACGTTCATCTGCAGTGGTACGGGCAGGTGGAGAGCCTGGTCCACGCCGTGACGTCGGGTTCGTGGCCCCTCTGGGACCCCTACGTGTCCTTCGGCCAGCCCCTCCTCGCGAACGCCAACGCGCAGGTCCTCTACCCGCCGACTTGGCTCAACCTTCTGATGCGTCCGTGGACCTACTACACGGTGTTCGTGCTGGCGCATCTCCTCATCGCCGGAACGGGCCTCTACGCCCTGGGACGGCGCTTCGGACTTTCCCCGCCGGGCGCCTTCGCCGCCGCAGCCGCGTGGACGGCCTCGGGGCCGGTTCTCTCCTTGGGAAACCTCTGGAACCACCTCGGCGCCGCAGCCTGGCTTCCCTGGGCGCTCCTGGCAGCCGACGTTGCCGTGAAGTCGGGGCGGCCGCGCGATGTCGTCCTGTCCGGCTCCGCCCTCGCCCTCCAGGTTCTGGCGGGATCTCCCGACGTACTCGCGATGACGGCTGCGTTGGCCGCAGCCAATGCCCTCCGTCACGTGGATCGACGACACATCGCCGGAGCGGTCAACCGCCGGGTCGCGGCGGTGCTGCTGGGGACTTTCGTCTTCGCCGCGGCTCTTTCCGCTGGCCAGGCCCTCCCCTCGGCCGAGCTGGCGTCCCGTGCGGGGCGCTTCGGCCTGACGGCGCAGGAGCGCGGCTATTGGTCGATGCACCCACTCTCCATGCTCCAGACGGCCGTCCGGGTCTCCTGGACCGAGATCCCCCTGCGGGAGGGCTACCGTGAAGTCGTCTTCGAGTCGCGGGAGCCTCTTCTCCTCTCTGTCTACCTGGGCCTCCCCGTCCTTGGACTCGGACTAGCGGCCTTTGCGGGACCGGCGCTTCCGGGCCGAGCGCTGTTCGCCTGGGGTGCCGTGACCGCAGTCCTCCTCGCCCTGGGACGCCACGCGCCGTTCTACGGCCTCGCGGCGGCGGTCCTGCCTCCGCTGCAGGTCCTCCGCTTCCCGTCCAAGGCGATGATCGCCGCGGCGCTCTGCCTCGGGTTGCTCGCGGGCATGGGTGTGGACGTCTGGCGGCAGAACGATGCCGTCCGAGGGCGGCGATGGATCCTCCGGGTGACTCTACCTCTCGCGACGGGGATGCTCTTCCTCGGTCTTGCGGCTCAACTGGCCTCGAGCCGGGCCGCAGAGTGGGGACCGGAGGTTCTCCACGCGCCGGCGGCGGGCTCCACCTACGCCACGGTGGCGGCTCCGATCACGCGCGCCCTGGCCGAGGCGTCGGTCCTCAGCGGTACCCTGGCCTTGGCGAGCCTCCTGCGCGGCCGAGGGGCACGGGCCGGGCGGGCGGCGGGGGCCGCGGCGACAGTCCTCGCGGTGGCTGACCTGCTCGGCGCCCACGCCGATCTGAACGCCACGGCTCCCAGACAGCTCTACACCTTGCGCCCGGACGTCCTCGACCATGTGGCGCCGCAATCCGACCATCGACGACTCTACGTCGTGGACTACCAGGACGACCCCAGGTTCAGCCAAAGGTGGTTGAAACGCGCGGTCCCGTACGTGGTCCAGACGCCCGACGGGCAGGCACCCCTCTTGTGGCGAGCGGCGTTGGCGGCCAGGATCTACCCGGCGCCGCCCGTGGCGGGCGCCTGGCGGGTCCACGGGAGCTATGCCAGGGACTTGCTTCGGATTCAGCCTCCCGAGTTGAGGGTTCTCCATGGGCTGCTGGTGCGTGGCCACGCGACCCCGCTCTTCCTTCGACTCCTGCGCCTGGGCGCCGTCAGCCAGGTTGCAGCGCTTCACGACCCCCCCGTCGGTCTCGAGCCCGAGGTGACCCTGCCCGGCCCCTATTTCGAGCCCATACGCCTCTTCCGAGTTCCCGATCCGCTGCCGCGCGCCTACGCGGTGGGCGGCGTCCGCGTGGCGAATACGTCCGGCGAGGCCGTGGACGTGCTCTTGGATCCGACCTTCGACCCCGCGCGAGAGGTGATCCTGCCGTCGGGAAGGTCGCAGCCACCACCGGCGAGCTTCAGGGGTGCGGTGCGCCTGCTCGCGCTCAAGCCCGATCGCGTCACCCTCGAGGCCGACCTGGAGAGCGACGGGCTCGTCGTCCTCGCCGACGCCTTCGACCCGGGCTGGCGTGCCTCGGTCGACGGCCGCGATGTTCCCCTGCTGCGTGCGAATCTGGCGTTCCGCGCCGTCGCCGTGTCCGCCGGCCGGCACGTCGTGGAGATGGCCTATCGCCCCCGTTCGGTAGCGGCGGGGCTGCTGCTCTCGGCTGCCGCGATCGTGGGCGGCGCCACGCTTCTCCTGCGGCCGACTCGTGCCAGGCCACGTCCATCGGGGACGGATTCGGCTCCATTTGACCGGGTTGCGGGGCGAGCGTAGCCTGTGCGCCATGACCGCGGGCCCTCCCGGCACAGAGCCAACTGCTGCCGGGATGGCGTCTCCCTGGTCTTTGCCCGGGGGGCTCGGCATCGTTCACGTCGTGGCGCTGGGCCTCGTCCTGCGGCTCACCCACCTCGCCTTCGTCGCGCCGACGCCGATGTTCGACTACCACCGGACCTTCGTCGACTCCGACATGTACATCTTCGACCAGTGGGCGCGGCGCATCGTCGGGGGAGATCCCCTCGGCCGGCAGCCGTTCCACTACGTCGCGCAGTGGGAACGCCATCATGCCCCTGAGGAGAAGTGGGCGACATGGTTCGGGCGGACGCCGGTCTTCTACAAAGCACCGGCCTATGCGTATCTAGTGGCTCTCCTCTATTGGGTCTTCGGGGACCCCATGCTCCCCCTGGCGGCGCTGCAGATCCTGGCTTCGGTCCTGGCCATCGTGCTGCTCCTGCGCGTCACGGAACAGCTCGTGGGCCGGCCAGCCGGCCTTGCGGCGGCCCTCTTCCTGGCCGTCTACGCGCCGGCGATCCATTTCGACGTGACCATGCTCCGAGGCACCTGGATCGCCGTCACGTCCCTGGCCGTCACCTGGCGCTCGCTGGCGGTCCGCTCCCAACCCAGCGGGTCAAACGCCCTCTTCCTGGGACTGTCGGTGGGAGCGGCCCTGCTCTTCAACGAGGCCTTCGCACCGGCCGTCTTCCTGGTGGCGGGACTCTTCTTCGTCTCGGCTCGCCAGCGGCTCTTCGTGCTGCTCGCCGGCTACGCGGCAGGTCTGGCTCTGGCCCTCTTGCCGGTCGTCGTGCGAAACCATCTCGTGGGTGCGCCGTTGTTCCAGTGGGCCGTCCTCGGGGGAGTGGCGTTCGCCATCTGCAACACCGCCGGGGCGAGCCCATACTTCTTCGAGCCGCGCCCGGACAAGTACGTCCCCGTGATCGAGGCCAGCGGAGGGAGCCTTCTGGCGACGGCCCTGGGTTGCCTGCGGTCGTTCGATGGCCCGCTCGACGTGATGTTGTTCTACTTGAAGCGGACCGCCGGCCTCATCGTGCCGTACGAGAATCCGGACAACGTCAACTTCTATTACGCCGCGCTGCACAGCCCGATCCTGGGGGCGCTCCCCGGGTGGGCCGTGCTCTTCCCGGCGGTCGTGGTCGGCCTGGGTCTCGCGGTCCGTCGCCTCCGCGACCTCGCCCCGCTGCTCCCGGCGGGGCTCCCGCTCCTGGGCGCGCTCCTGCTCACCCTGCCCATGTCGCGGTACCGCACCGTCCTCGCCGTGTTCCTGATGCCGGCGGCAGGCCTCGCCCTCGCGCGCGCTGCGGTGTGGGTCCGCGAACGGAAGCCGGTCCCGGCGTTGGCCGTGGCCTTCGTCGCGATGGCAATCGCGGTGGGAACGCAGCTCCTGCAGACGAAACTGGTCTTCGGCGGACAGCCCGAAGGAGGGTTCCTCTACCGTCCTGTCGAGTTCTTGTTGAGCGCTCAGGTCTACGAGAGTCGCGGGCGGCTCGCCGACGCCGCACGCGAGGCTCTGGACGTCGCACGCCTCAACCCCGATCGCCGGCTGAAGGCGTCCGCCCTTGCGGTGCTCGGGCGCCTCCAGGGCCGGCAGGGCAACGCCGTCGCCGCGAAGGAGGCGCTGGCAGGGGCACGCCTCCTCGGTGCCGGCGACCCCTACCTGTTGGTGGAAGTCGCCGGGATCCAGGCGGACGTGCTCGCCGACAAGGCCGAGGCCCGTGCCACCTACGGCCTGGCCGTCCAGTCGGCCGACAGCGAGGCCCATCGCGCCTCGATCCGCGAGCGGCTGCGGCGCCTCGAAGCCGCACCAGGGGCGCAGTAGACCGCCGATGATCGACGGTTCCGGGACTCCCTGGTGGCGCCGCCGCATTCCGACTCCGTCAGTCCCTCCGGCCGACGTGGCGGCATCCTTGGCGCTCCTGGCCCTGGTCCTCTTCCTCTTTCGAGACGCGGTCTTCGGCGGGCAGGTCTTCTACTACCGCGACATCCACTTGCAGTGGCAGCCCCAGGTGGAGGCTTTCGTTCGGGCGGTGACCAGCGGTTCCTGGCCATTGTGGAACCCTGATCGCTCCTTCGGCCAGCCCTTGCTCGCGAACCCGAATGCTCAGGTTCTCTACCCTCCCACGTGGCTCAACCTCCTCATGAGGCCGTGGACGTACTACACCCTGTACGTAGCCGGCCACGCGTTCGTCTGCGGCTTGGGGGTCTACCTCCTTGCCTTGCGCCTCGGGACGTCACGTCCGGGCGCCCTGCTCGCGGCGTCGGTTGCCGTCTCGTCGGGGCCCTTCCTGTCCCTCGCGAGCCTCTGGAACCACCTGGCGGGCGCGGCGTGGGTCCCGTGGATCGTCCTGGCGGCCGATCTCGCGCTGGCGGCGGGAGGCGCCGCCCGGACGGTCGTGTGGGGGCTCGCCCTGGCGGCGCCCGTCCTTGCCGGGTCGGTGGAGTCCGGGCTGATCGCGGCCGTGCTGACGGTCGCCTGCTGCTGGCCGCGCCTCGACCGCACGCCTCTCCTGGGATCGCACAATCGCCGCCTCGCGTGGACCGCGGTCGGCGCGGTGGCGCTGGCGATGGGATTCTCCGCAGCGCAGTGGCTCCCGTCGCTGGAGCTGGCGCGGCGCTCGGCGCGCGCAGGTCTTCCGGCCGCCGTGACCGGGTACTGGTCCGTCCACCCCTTCGACCTCGTCGAGACCGCGATGCCCCTGTTGCTCGTCGACCTGCCCCTGCGCACGGAGGTGCGCGCCGCCCTGTTCGAGTCGCGCGAGCCGTTCATGCTCTCGCTGTACCTCGGCCTCACGTCGGTCGGCCTGGGTGTCGCGGCCATCGGCTCGGGTCCGAGCGGGAGGGTCGCTCGCGGCCTCGCCCTGACCGCCCTCGTTGGAGTCGCCTTGGCCCTTGGCCGGCACGCTCCCCTCCTCGAAGGCCTGCAGGCCATCTTCCCCCCGCTCCGGAGCCTCCGCTATCCGGCGAAGGCCATGATCTTGACGGGATTCGCATGGGCGCTGCTCGTAGGGCTGGGCTTCGACGAGATCGCCCGTGGGGTCGGAAGGGCGCGGCGGCTCCTCGTGCCGATCGTCGAGGCGACGGCCGCCGCCTCTCTCGCGGTCTCAGGCGTGGCGCTGTGGGTGCTGCGCCATCGCGGCCAAGAGCTGGGCGAGGCCATCCTGGCTCGGGAGTTCACCCGACGCCCGTTCTCCGCCGTGTTCGAGCCGGCAGCCGACCGCGTTCTGGTACTGACGACGCTCCTCGTGGCGCTCCTCGGAATCCACATGATCCGCCGGCTTCTGGGAAGTGCCTATGCCCCCGCGATCGGGCTGGTGGTCGCGTTCGATCTCTCTGGAACCCACAGCCGCCTGACTCCGATGGCGGAAAGGGACCTCTTCACCTTCGTGCCGCCGGCACTCGCGAGCGTCAAGGGCATGGAGAGATCGCGGCTGTACGTCAGCGATTACTTCGAGCGTGGCAAGGGGGAGAGATACCTGGGGCATCCACGGTTCGTGCCCGCTCGCCTCAAGGAGGACTGGCCATTCCCCTGGGCCGAGGCGGTCGCCGTGCGGGCATACCTCCATCCGGCCGTGCTCGGGAACTGGGGGCTGGAAGCCGCCTATGCGACCGACTCGCTGGGTCTGTTTCCGCGAGACCTCGAACTCCTCGTCCGGCTCCTCCGGGCAGTGGAGGGCACGCCGGCCCATCTGCGGCTCCTGCAGGTCGCCGGAGTGGAACGGGTCGTGACCCTGCACTCCGAAGGCTTCGAAAGCCTTCCGCTCGTGGCCACGCACCCCACGTTCTTCCTCGAGCCCATGCACGTCTTCCGGGTCCCGGAACCCTTCCCCCGCACCTACGCGGTGAGCGGCGTACGCGTGGCCCGTGGAGCAGCGGCGGCGGCTGTGCTTCGGGATCCGCTCTTCGATCCCAGGCGCGAGGTGATCCTGCCCGAGGGCCCGCCCACCAGCGGCTCGCCGGCCTTCTCCGCTTCCAGCCGCATCCTGGCCTGGAGGCCAGACTTTGTGCGACTCGAAGCCGAGGCCTCGGGACCGGGCCACCTCGTCCTCCTCGAGGGCTACGACCCGGGCTGGCACGCCACGGTGGATGGCCGGCCGGTGCCGGTGCTGCAGGCCAACCTCGGGTTCCGCGCGGTGGCGCTCTCCGCGGGACGGCACGTCGTCGAATACGTCTACAGGCCGGCGGCGGTCATCATGGGGCTTGCTCTCTCCGCGGCCGCCATGGCGGTGGCGCTGGCGGCAATCGTTCTCGCGGGGGCAGGGAGCGCGTCCTGAGCGAAGACTCCGCGATCCGAGGAGCATCACCGACTGGGGTTCAGGGCCGGAAGATCTCTCCCAGGCGGATGAGGTCCACCTGACCCAGGGCCACGTCTTCGACCTTGCCCCCTGGGCCCACTCTCAGCGTGACAGGGACCCTGTGGACCTTGAAGGTGCCCGAGAAGGCCCGCTTCTCCGAAGCTGTCGCTCCAGGCGCCCGCACGACCGGGAAAGAGATCGGCGTCGCCATGAAGAAGCCCGGCGGCTCCTGGTCGAGCAACACACCGACCACCTGCAGGTTTCGGGGACGGCGCTCGTAGGCCTGGTTCCACATGGGGATCATTCGGTGGCAGGTGGGACAGCTGCTCAGGAAGAAGAGCAGTACCGTCGCGGATCCCGGCTCGAAGTCGACCCGCCGGATCGCGCCGTCGATCCCCTCGGCCGCGAAGGACGGCACCCGGTCGCCGCGTGAAAGGCCGGCCACCGAGGGCGAAGCAGAAGGCGTGGCCGTCTGCGCCGCTGCGTCTCCCGAAGCACCAGCGACGATCGCCACGGCGAGGGCTCTCACGAGGAACGCCCTGGCCCGCCTCCTCGTCGGCCGCATCACTTCCCCCCCCTCCAGAGCCTGGACTCACGCGCGATGGCGAATCTGCCCTCCTGCGGATCGTATGCGAACGGCACGCCGGTGGGATCCGCGAGGCGGCCCCCCTCCGGGGGGTCAGCCGCAAGCTCTCGCGAATCCCGCGGCGGACGCCCCTGTCTCTTCCGAAAGCGCTCCACGGCGGCGTTCAGGGATTCCACGGCGTCGAGGGCATCCAGCCGCCGAAGATTGTCGAGGGCGTTGTCCTTCAGGAAGCCCTCTTCCTCCTGCTCGTAGGTTCGCCTCCAGATCTCCCGAGCGGTCCCGCGGTCCGCGCTCTTGTCGAGCATCGTCTCGGCCAAGCTCGCGAGCCAGAAAGCCGCGCCGGGAAGCCTCGCGGCTTCGAGGAGCACGGCCGCGCCGCCTTTCGCATCGCCCAGGAAAAGGTACCGGAAGTAGCCGAGGTCCTGTCGCAGCCGCCAGTCTCGAGGCAGGTTCCGCACGCCCTTCTCGAGGATGCGGATCCCTGCTTCGGGATCCCCCTTCCCCACCGGCCTGCGCTCACACAGGAAGATGGCGCCGTACTTGTAGGCGATCCTGAGGCGCGGGTCCAGATCCGTGGTGATTTCGATGAGCGGATGGAGCAGCTCGTACCGCTGGTCCTTCGAGAAGAGCCTCTCGCGGCCGAAGTACTGCACGGTCCGAAGCCAGTAGACGTCAGCCAGCAGGTATTCGAACCCCGGAACGAGACGCTTCAGCTGTCGTCCCGTTCGGAGATAGAGAATCTCGTCGCGGGGCTCCGGCCGCTCCAGGAGGCCGTCCACCCGGATCTGGACGAGCGGGACGAGCGGGATCAGGAAGACCCAGAGCGGGCGCGAGGCTCTCACGGGAGGTCCTTGTGCCGGAGAGCCGCTTCTGCCAGGCTCAGGGCCACAGCGCCGTACGCGGCTGCATAGAGGGTTACCCAGGCCAGTCCGGCCCAGGGCACCGGGTCACCGTAGACGACCTGCGCCTTGAAGTCGAAGTTGCGAAAGTTCGGGACCGCGAAGTAGAGGAGGCGCACGAGCCAGGTCGGCGCGCCAGGAATCACGTCCTGCATGCCGCGAATGACGTCGGAGAACCGGCCCGCCACCACGAGGCTGAACGTGCACACGGCAGCGAGGACGGAAGACGTCAGCGTGGAGAACAGGAGGGCGAGGGCGACGACGAGCAAGAGGCCGAGGTAGAGGCCGTAGACGGCCTTGAGCAGCTGGGGTTCCGGGCCACGACCCGTCGCGAACAGCGTGAGGTACAGGCCCGCGGTCATCGCGCCAAGGTTCACGAGGAGGGTGAACCCCAGCCCGGCGAACTTTCCGAGGAGGAGCTCCCGACGCCGAAGGGGCCTGGAGAGCAGCGGGTGGAGGGATCGGCGATCGATCTCCTTGCTGACCAGGCCTACGCCGATGAAGAGGGCGATCAGCGTTCCGAAGATGTCCATGGCCGCGAGGCCGACGTCCTTGACGATCTTCTCGTCCTCCCGGATCGAGAGCTCCGACAGGAGCAGCCCGGAGAGGGTCATCAAGAACGCGAAGACGACCAGGTTGTAGAGGACGCGCTCGCGGACCGTCTCCCGGTACGTGTTCGAGGCAACGGCGAGGATGCGGGTCAGTCCTGAAGCTCCCATGCCCCCTCCCGCGGCGCCACCTCCGCGAGGAAGAAATCCTCGAGCGACTGGCGGATGGGGTTGACGGACAGGACCCGCCCCCGCCGGTCCCGGAGGTGCTCGAGAGCCGGCAGCAGGGCCTCCTCGGCGACCTCTAGACGCACGCGCTCCCCGAGCACTTCGTGTCCCCTGACGCCGGGGGGCCAGCCCCCCAGCGGGTCGAGGTCCCCGCCGGTCGCGAGGACCTCGTAGTGGGAAACGTCCAGGTTCAAGATCTCCGAGAGATGGCCGGTCGCCACGAGGCTCCCGGCGCGCAGCACAGCGACGCGGTCACAAAGCGTCTCGGCATCGGAGAGGATGTGAGTCGAGAAGAACACCGTCTTCGCCTGTCTCCGGAGATCGAGGATGATGTCGCGGACCAGCCGACGGCCAAGCGGGTCCAGGCCCGACATCGGCTCGTCGAGGATGACGAGATCCGGATCGTTGACGAGTGCCTGCGCGAGCCCGACTCGCTGCAACATCCCCTTGGAGAAGCGGCGCAGGGGAACGTCCGTCGAGTGACCGAGTCCGACCAGCTCGAGGAGCCTCGCGCAGCGCTCCCTCCGCACCGAAACAGGCAGCCCGCAGAGGCGCCCCACGTAATCGAGGTACTCGCGCGCCGTCAGGTAGTCGTAGAAGTACGGCTGTTCGGGGAGATAGCCGGCCCGGTACTTCCAGGAGAGATCCTCCAGTGGCGCTCCCAGAATCGTGGCTGACCCACTGTCGGGAAAGACGAGACCCATGAGGATCTTCAAAGTCGTCGTCTTGCCTGAACCGTTGGGTCCGAGGTACCCGAAGATCTCCCCGCGCCGGACGGTGAGGCTGAGGTCCTTGAGGGCCGGCCGCAAGCGCGCGCGCAAGTGGCCGGCGCGGTAGGACTTGCTCAGGTTGCGGACTTCGAGGACGACTTCCGCCGGGGTGCCTGACATCGAGAAAAATATAGCACACCCCGGCGGGTTCACGGGGAAGCGCCGCCTGCCGCGGGCGCGTCCTCCAGGCAGATCGAGGTCAGGAAGTGTCCGAGGGAACGGTGATCCGGCGTGGCGTCCCTGCGACCGTGGATGGCCCCACGAAAGCCAGGCACGAACGCCGGCGCTCTCTCGATCCGGACGCGGGCGACTGAACCGATCGGACGACCCGCCGTCGAGCCGGAGAAGGAGAAAGGTCCGCCTGGGACGCTCTCGTCGATGAGCCGCTCCTCGCCGAGGGAGACGACGAGGCGGGCGCTGGCTGCGTCCCTCTTCGTGCCGGTCACCCGCAGCGCGACCCGCCGGCCACCGCGCGGCGGCACCAGGAGCGCCGTGGCCGAAGGGCCGGACCAGCGACCCCCTTCGTCGGCGGGGTACCAACCCTCGAGGAGCTGCTGACCCGCGGCCGGGGAGGCTAGGTCGAGGCACGTCTTGAAGCTCCGCGGCTCCTCCCAGCCCAGCAGCCCGCCGGGCTCGGCGTCGGGCGGCGGCCCGATCCGCACGGGAATGCCCCGCGCCTCGGACGCACCGGCGTCCACGTAACCGAGGGCCGCGATCGCTTCCCGGTCCACTCCCTCTGGGCTCACGGCCCGCGGCAGGGCGTGCGCCACGAGCTCGTTGTGGAGGGCGGCCAGCCGCGCCGAGAGGGCCTCGAAAGACGATGGGGTCACGAGAGGGAGGCGATTGCGCACCTGGGCCGGATCCTCCACCAGGTCGAACAGCTCCTTCAGATGGGGGTATCTTCCGAGGACGACCATCTCGCCGCCCCGCCGCAGCCCGAGGAAATGGCATCCGCCCACGTCCAGGTGGAGAACGAACTCCCTCTGCCCCGGCTCGTGACGGCGCCCCGTCCACAGGAAGTCCGCGATGCTCCTCCCGTCCACCGCCGGCGCGGCCCCGCCGGCACCGAGGAGATCCAACACCGTGGGAACGACGTCCATCAGGCTTGCGAGGCCGTGGCGCGTGCCGGCCGGGACCCCACGCGGGTAGTGGAAGATCAGGGGGACGCGAAGGACCTCGTCGTAGAGCGTCTGTCCGTGCCCCATGCGCCCGTGCTCCTCGAACTCCTCGCCGTGGTCGGACACCACGACCGTCAGCGTCGACTCCATGAGCCCCTTGGCTTCGAGCGCCGCCAGCAGCCTTCCGATGCTTCGATCGACACGGACGATCTCTCCGTCGTACAGATCCGCGGCGTCCTCCAGGAAGTCCCTCGGGCGCGTCATCAAGGTGGGCATCTCGAGGTCCTGGATCGCGATCGGGGCTCGTGGACGTGTCAGGAGCGAGGCACCCCAGGCAGGGGGCTCGTACGGGGCATGGGGATCCAGATAGTGCACGAACAGAAAGAAGGGGATCCGCAGACTCCCCAGGCGGCTCAAGGCCTCGCGCTCGACGTGCTCGGCCGAGGCGAACGGGCCGTAGCCGAGGTCCTGCATGTACGCGGACTCGTCGAAACCCTGCGTCATGCCGTACCCGTTCGCAGAGAACCCGTTCGCAGTGACCGCGATGGAAACGTATCCCTTCTCCTTCAAGATCTCTGCGAGGGTGCGGGCCTTCTCGGGCAGGCGGTCACGCATCCCTACGGTCTGATGGCGCAGCGGATGCAGGCCGGTGAGGAGCGTTGCCACGGCGGGCTTGGTCCACGACGTCGGAGACAGGCCGTCGACGGCCGCACCCTCCGAAGCGAGGCGGGTCAGCGTGGGAGCCGTCTCACGGCGATAACCATAGGCCGCGAGGTGGTCCTGGCGAAGCGTGTCGATCAGGATGAGGACGAGGTTGCGGGCCGGACCTGGCGAACGCGGGGAGGAGCGTGCGCGCCACCCCTCACAGCCTGCGAGGGCCAGCAGGAGAAGAGCGGTGCCCCGGACGCTGTTACGGGCCAAAGGGCTAGCGCATCGCGGGGCAGGTCCCCGGCACGCGTACACCCGCGGGGTTGCAGCAGTCCACGTTACCGATCGTCTCACCGATCACGCCGCCAGCGTCCCCCCCGAAGCTCCGCACCCCCGTGCGGTTGGGGATCGTGGGCTTGGCCTGGTAGCAGAACTCGTCCCGATCGCCCGCCTGCGCCCCACCCGGCACGGGTCCGTACAGGGAGGTCCGGTCGTAGCCCGACTTGCTGGCCGCGCTGGCGATCAGCACGTCCAGGAACGGGGGTGCCGTCGCACTGTAACCCGGGATGCAGTTCGCGTCGGCTGGGGTCGATAGGCACGTCAACACGCCGTAGTGTCCGGCGTTCGAGTGATGATACGTGTACTGGGCGGAGATGACCGTACGGATGTCGCCGATCGTGGCGGACTCGTTGGCCGAGACCCGCGCACGCAGCAAGCCCGGGATCGCGATCGCCGCGATGATCCCGATGATCGCGACGACGATCAGCAACTCGATGAGCGTGAAACCCTTCGGCGCCCTCAAGGCTCCCCCCCGATCGAGAACCCACGGCTGCTTGCGGTTGGCAATCGAAGCCAGGCGAGACGCCGAGAGAGGGGCTGAGTCGCCCCCCCCCCGGCCACGCGAACGAACGGGCGCGAAGCTACTGCATCGCCGGGCAGACCGGCTGGATCCCCACAGGCGCTACGCCACCCGCACAGCAGTCAACCCCACCAGCCGTCGAGTCACCGATGATCCCGTTGGCATCTCCGCCCATGCTGCGGACGCCGGTGCGGTTCTGGATGATGGCCGTCGTCGCGAAGCAGAAGCTGTCCACCTCACCGGCGGCTGGCGCCGGCAGTACCGCGCCCGGATAGTACGCGCGATTGTACCCGGACTTGGGGGCGCCGAAGCCTCCTCCGGGCGTCGAGCCGAGGCTGGCATCGATGAACGTCGGGGCTGTCGCGGCGTAGTTGGGGATGCAACCAGCGCCGGACGGGGTGGAGAGGCAAGTCATGCCCGGTGCGTAGCCTTGCCTGCTCGGTGTCGACGATTGGTAGGTCGCCTGGGACGACAGCACTGTGCGGATGTCGCCCACGGTGGCCGCCTCGTTGGCGGAGACCCGAGCGCGCAGCAGGCTCGGGATGGCAATCGCCGCGATGATTCCGATGATCGCGACGACGATCAGCAACTCGATCAGCGTGAAACCCTTTTGCTTGTCAGTCATCGAGACTCCTCCTGGCCAGTTTGCGCAAATGGCTTGAGCCGATCCCCTGAGCCTGCAAAGCCGGTGCCGATCAGCAACGCGATGTAACACATTCATTATAAAGTCCTTATGCTACAGCCTTCGGGGATGGCTCGGTGACACTCCGTGACACTTGTGACATTTTTTGTCAGCCCTCGCCCTGTAGCCGATGCTTATGAATGAGGTAGCGCAGGGATCGGGGGGTCACGCCGAGCAGCCGGCACGCCCTGCCCCGGTCCCCGGCCGCCAGGCCAAGGGCCCGCCGCACGAGGCCGCCCTCGTGAGTCCGGAGGTGATCGTCGAGGCTGAAGCCCTCACGCAGCTCGTCTGCCGAAGGGTGACGGGCGTCGGTCAAGAGGGCTTCCGGCAGCCGCTCCACGAGGACCGTGGGGGTGATCTCGAGGGCGACCGCGCGCTCCACGACGTTCTCGAGCTCGCGAACGTTCCCCGGCCACGAATAGGCCTGCAGCTTCCCCATCGCCTCGCTCGAGATCCTCGTGACGCTCTTGCCCATCTCCTCGGAGAACCGCCCCAGGAAGTGCTCGGTCAGGAGCGGGATGTCCTCGCGGCGCTCGCGCAGGGGGGGGATGCGGATCGGAATGACGTTGAGACGGTAGTAGAGGTCTTCGCGGAAGCGCCGCTCGCGGACCAGGCTCTCGAGGGGCCGGTTGGTCGCCGCGACCAGGCGAACGTCCACCTCCACCTCGGCGGTCCCGCCCACCCGGCGGATCTTCCTGTCCTGGAGGCTGCGGAGGAGCTTGACCTGCATGGCCGGCGAGGTCTCGCCCACCTCGTCCAGGAAGAGAGTCCCCCGGTGGGCCGCCTCGAAGAGGCCCTTCTTGTTCTGGTGCGCGTCCGTGAAGGCCCCCTTCACGTGACCGAACAGCTCGCTCTCGAGGAGATTCTCGGGCAGGGCGCCGCAGTTGATCGAGACGAAGGGGGCGTCGCGGCGCGGAGAGAGGGCGTGGATCGCCTTCGCCACGAGCTCCTTGCCGGTGCCGCTCTCTCCGGTGATCAGGATGGTGGAGGCCGTCGGCGCCACCGACCGCACGACGTCGAAGACCGCCCTCATCGGCGGGGAGACGCCGACGATGCGGTCCAGGCCGTGGCGGGACCGGAACTCGGCCTTGAGGAGGATGTTCTCCTCCTCGAGCTGGCGCTTCTCGAGGGCGCCGCGCACGACGATCTTCAGCTCCTCGACGTCGAAGGGCTTCGTGAGGTAGTCGTGGGCGCCCAGCTTCAGGGCGGCCACCGCCGTCTGGGTGGTCCCGTAGGCCGTCATGACGATGACCACCGTCTCGGGAGAGGCCGCCTTGACGTGGCGCAGGATCTCGATCCCGTCGCCATCGGGGAGCTTGATGTCCGTGATGACCATGTCGGCGGGCGCCCCGGCCAGGGCTGCTGCGGCCATCGCCCGGCTCTCGGCGGCGACGACCTCATAGCCCTCCCGACGGAGCATGATGCCGAGCAGCTCCCTCATCGAGGGCTCGTCGTCGACGACCAGGATCCTCTTCATTCCGGATGGGCCACCCCGAGGGGCCCGCCCCGGCGGAGCGGGTGCCCCGGGATGGTATAGCGGCCGCAGAGGCCCGATCAACCGGCGCGCCTTCGGCGTCGGGCAGCCATGAGGGCTAGAAGGCCGATCGCCGATCCCACGGCGGCCGTGAGGGCGCCCCAGATCACGCTCCCCGGCCGGTACCGCATTTCCACGAGGTGCCTCCCCGCCGGCACAGGGACCGCACGGAAGAGCGCGTTGGCCCTGAGGATCGGCACGGGTGCGCCGTCGACCGCGGCCCGCCAGCCGGGATAGTGAGCGTCGAGGACGACGAGGTGCCCGGATCCGTTCGTGTCGACCTCGACGGCCAGGGCGTCGGCCCGACGCCACAGGAGCCGGGCCTGACCGGAGAAGGACGGCGCGCCCGGGCGCGCAAAGCCCTCCTCCAGGACGACCTCGCGGTGCGGATCGAACTCGGGCCCCAGCAGGAACCGCAGCCGCACGGCGTCCTCCACGACCCGCGAGCTCCCGACGACGTAGACACGGGGGAGCGTATCGGGCACCCGGTAGACGCGGATCGGACCCTCGAACACCGAGGCGATCTCTCGCACCGGTGGACCCAGTCCCTCCAGGGGCTCGAGGGAGACCACCTGGTCCACGCCGCCCAGTTGCAGCAACCGCAGGCTCACGGGCTGCCGCGCCCCGGCGAGAACCTGACTGAGGAAAGCTACGGCGGGAGAGCCGAGGCCGGTGAAGTCCCCGTCGTAGCTGCCGTCGATGCCCCACCGGGCGCTGATGGGGGGCGCGACGGCGTCCTGCATCCCGAGGGTCCACCACCATTCCAGGCTCCAGCCTGCGGGGGTCGGCTTCAGTGTGTCCCTCGCGGCGCTCGCGAACGGGACGACGTAGAGGCGGTGCGGCCCGCCTGACGTGAGGTCACGGGTCCACGACGGGCGGTGGGTCGCCAGCGCGGGGGGGGCCAGGCCGTTCACCTCGCGCCCGACAGCCATGAGATCGGTGATCGCCACGAGGGTCAGCACCGGCGCGAGCGCGGCCCGTGCCTGCCGAGAGCCCCGCCAGAGAAGCAGCCCCCCCAGCCCGGCCGCGATCGCGGCGGCGAGCCGGAGCTTCGCCACCGTCGGGTCGAACGACGCGTCGGGAGCGAGAAGCCCCCGCCCCCCTCGGCGGCCCCATTCGCCGGCCAGAAGCGCCAGCGCCCCGAGGCCCACCATCACGCCGCCCGCGAGCGTCGCCCGCCGCTCTTCGCGGCGCTCCCACGACGCCAGCCACGCGTCCAGCCCCGCACCCGCGAGCAGGGCCCAGCACAGCGAGAACGGGAAGATGTACTTCGCAGGGTAGCGGAGAATCGACAAGGGCGGAACTTCGAGGAGGAGGGGGTAGACCGGGGTGTACCGGCCCAGGGCGCAGACGAGGAAGAGCCCGCCGCACCCGAGAGCGAAGAGTCGCGTCCGGTCCCGGCCGAGGAGGACCGCGAGCAGGACGAAGGCACACGCCCCCATCCCCAGGTAGAGGGACGCCACGAGCGGCTCCCGAGACTCGAACAGCACGCCTCGCAGCTCCCGGCTCGCCGGCAAGTCGCTCAGAAGACCCGGCACCAGAGCGTCGGCCAGGGACGCCGGATGGAGCGACCAGTAGAGGTTGGCGCTGGGCTGAAGTTTGAGCCTCGAGCCTTCGGCGAGGATCGAGAGGGTGGGCATCCACTGCACGGCGGAGAGCGTCGAGGCCACGGCGGCTGCCACGAGGCCCGTGCGGGCGAACCGCGCCAGCAGCGCAGCCCTCCCCGACGGCGCCTCGCGCACGACCAGGACGGCGTGGGCGAGCCCCATGACGGCCGTCATCAGGCACATGTCGCCCGAGCCGGCCAGAACCTGGCCGGACGCGACCGCGCCGAGGCCCACGCTCGCCCCGAGCCCCCCCGCGCCGAGAGCGCGGTCCAGGGCGAGCAGGACCCACGGCATCCAGGAAAGGCCCGCGAAATGGTGGTAGAGGCTCACGCAGGACAGCACGGGCCCCGAGGTTACCCATACGGCTGCGGCAAGGAAGGCGGCGGCGGGCGACAGCCGCCACCTCCGGGCGAGGACGAACAGCCCGAGCCCGGCGCCCAGGGAGTGTCCGAGCACGAAGACCTTGTAGTAGACGCCGGGCGGGAGGACGAGGTTCAGCCACGTCGGCGGGTAGCAGAGCTGATAGCTCGGATCGGCCAGGGCGGGAAGGCCGAAGGTGACGTGGGGGTTCCAGAGAGGCCAGGCCCCTTCGGCGACCGCCCGCACCACGGTCTCGACCCCTGGGTACCAGACCCAATGGATGTCCCGTTGGAAGAAGACTCCACCGCCGGCCAGGGCGTCGGAGAAGAGGGCCGCGACGAGGAGCGCGAGACCGCCGACCGGCCAACGCCCCGAGGACGTCGTCAAGCCGGCACGGGCTGGGCCACGAGGGGCAGGCGGACCTCGACCTCCGTGCCCTGGGAGGGGATGCTCCTCACCGTGATGTCTCCCTTGTGCTCGCGCACGATGCGGTAGACGATCGCCAGGCCCAGGCCGGTCCCCATGGCCGTCCCCGAACGGAAGGGCTCGAAGATCCGCCGCTGCTCCTCGCGCCCCATGCCCCGTCCCTGGTCTCGGACGGAGAGCACGAGCGAGCCGCCGGCGGCCCTGAGATGGAGTCGGAGGGTTCCCCCGTCCGGCATCGCCTCGAGGGCGTTGCGCGCCAGGTTCCAGAAGACCTGCGTGATCTGGTCGGGGTCCGCCAGGCACACGTGCGGTCCCCCGTCGGCCTCGAACTCCACCACGTGATTCGGGCCGACTTCGGGACTGTTCCGGAGGAGCGTGACGTTCTGGGAGACCATGAGCCCCACGTCCACGGGCCCAGGGGGCGACAGCGCGGGCCGTACCTGGAACAGGAACCGGTTCAGGGCGGCCGAGAGCCGCTGCGACTCGCGGGTGATGATGGCGAGGAGCCGCGCCTGCTCCGCAGACATGTTGGGCTCCGTCATCAGCACCTGGGCAGACCCCGAGATGGAGCCGAGAGGATTGCGGATCTCGTGGGCCAGGTGCGCTGCCATCTCGCCCACGGCGGCGAGCTTCTCCTTGGTACGTACCTCGTGCTCCAGGCGCTTCACCTCCGTGACGTCCTGGAACACCAGGAGGAAGCCTTCGCGGCCCGGCTCGGCGGTCTGGAGGGCGGACACCGAGATGCCCAGCTCGAGCGGCGCGCCCGTGGCCTCGTAGGACAGCTCGAGTCGCGAGAGTCCGCGGTCACGGGCGCGCGCCTTCAGGGCCGACGGCTCGAGGAGCACCGAGCCGAAGATCTCGTGGACGGTCCGCCCCACGATGGCACCGGAACGGAGGCCCAGGATCGAGGCCCCTATGGGGTTCACGTGGAGCACGCGCCCCGCGGCGTCCGCGGTGAGCAGCCCGCTGTGGATGCTGTCCACGATGACCTTGTTGAGCTCCTGCAGGTCGGCGACCTGCTCGGCTGCGACCTCCAGCCTCTCCCCGGCGCGCTTGAGGCTCTCGGAAAGATAGCCCCCGATCATCGCGACAGTCGCGCATCCGACGCCGGTCACGAAGATGGAGTAGACGAGGTGCTTCGCGGGCATCGAAGGCACGTCGGCGAGGCCCCAGGGAGGCACCAGTCCCTGGCGAACCGTCCAGAGCACCGCACCGTAGAACAGGGTCGCGGTGCCGGCCAGCACCATGCCCTTGCCCCGGGAGAGCAAGACACTCCCCGACAGGACCGAGATCGGGTACAGCAGCATGAAGCCCGTCCGGGTCCCAGTGCCTCCGGTCAAGTACACCAGGCCGGTGATGATGGCGAGGTCACCCACCACCTGGGCGTAGACGAGGGCGGCGCCGGCCATGACGAGACGCAGCGCCAGCACATGGAGGAGGGTGAGCCCGTAGGTCGCCGCGATGAGGAAGTACAGAGGGTTCACGCGGAGCAGGGTCTCGGACACCGTCTCCACGTAGACGGCGATGAGGAGCAGGGTGGTGATCATCACCACCCGCAGGAACATCAGCCGCTTGAGTTTCCCCTCGAGGGCAGCGTCCAGCATCTCGCGGCGGGGCTGCGCGCCTCTGCGACGTCTCCCTTTCCTACTTCCCGGTGAGCTGGCCGATCAACGTGAAGAGCGGCAGGTACATCGCGATGACGATGCCGCCCACCGTGGTGCCCAGGAACAGGATCATCACGGGCTCGAGGAGTGTCAGCAGGTTCGCCACGGCCTGGTCGACCTCCTCCTCGTAGAAGTCCGCGATCTTCGAGAGCATC